>CAZACO010000644.1:0-2991 GCA_964483185.1 uncultured Desulfobacteraceae bacterium | reverse complement strand
TCAGGCCTCTTTGTCGGTCATTCAAAACGGGCGACTGCTGTTTCGTGAAAGCGTTCCTTTCAAGGTTGTGATGGCCGGTTTTCCGGCAATGATGTATCAACTGGCAAATCATCATGCTGTTGTTTACGGATGTCTTGCAATCGCCATAGCGGCCCTGGCGGGACTCGGTGTGGGTCTCGTGTTTGAGAGCCTGAAAATTCGCAAGGGAGTAAAGGTTTGATTCAGAGACCAGAAGAGGAACAGGGGTTTTCTTTGATTTAACGACCCGCCACGCCATTGATTACGATTCCTCTCCCGGTCGGGCTTGATTTCTCCTCTCCAGCAGTTGAAAAAACCGACCGGGGCGTCTGTTGGAAAAGTAAAATGCCAGCCCTGACAGGCAGCCAAGGATCTCCTCATGCAGGGTGCGCTCCCTGCCAGAAAAACCATTCAACACTCCCTTAACCGCCAATTTGGCATAGTACCAGGGGAGACTGACGAGTATTCGACGCAGATTTCCCCAGTGTCGATATTTTTCAAACTGAATCAGGAGTGCGGCAACGTGTCCACGCATGTAATAATAGATCTGCTGATTCATACCCTCCATATTCCTGCGGTGATAATGGTAAACCACCGCAGTGGGCTCATACTGACAGATCCATCCCTGCGAAAGGATTCGATACCACATTTCCGAGTCGCCGCTGCACCCGGCCGCGCCCACATCTAATCGTTCATCAAATGGTCCCACCCGGTCAAAGACCTTCCGCCGAAAGGCCATATTGGCGCCTGCACCGATCTGCCAGACCGGGGCGCCCCGGCGTCGTGCCCTCTCAAAAAACTGTCTGCCGAAAAACCTGTTCAGGTATCCCCTTCCAAAACCCCAATGGGTCTCGAAAAGAAACTGGGCCTCGGTTTCCAAT
Organism: uncultured Desulfobacteraceae bacterium; assembly: GCA_964483185.1. Taxonomy (GTDB): domain Bacteria; phylum Desulfobacterota; class DSM-4660; order Desulfatiglandales; family Desulfatiglandaceae; genus CAZACO01. The sequence goes on along the minus strand of CAZACO010000644.1, from coordinate 2,092 downwards.
TCGGCTGGGAGGACGAGGCCGGTAACCGCCATGACCTTCGGATCTTTGAAGCCCTGTTGGATCCTCACTATCCAATCAGGATGGACAGTGGCATCATCATCCGTGAAGGCAACGATCTCGCTGCTGGTGTGGCATATGCCGCTGTTTCGCGCCACATCCAGACCGGCCCTGGGTTCACGGATATATCGTATGTCAGGAAACTGTGCAACGACTGGACGTGCGGTGTCCGACCGGGGAGCGTTGTCCACCACCAATATCTCTTCAGGCTTCCGGGACAGATTCTGGAGAGAATCGAGACATCGTTTCAACTGCTCCGGTCTGTCTTTGGTGCAGACCACGATGGAAGCGGATGGAAGGGGGGTTTTGTTTGGAGGTAATGAAAATCGCTCGTGAAGGGTGTTTAGGGGCTCGTCCGGCCATGCCAGAGTTCCCAGACCCACGTCGCCTTCTTCAGACCTGCCTCTGGATCCCTGTGCCTCAACAGGCCGGCCCGTCAGGCGTCTTCCCACGGCAGGCGTAATGACCGTCAGCGCGTGCTCTGTCAGCTCAACCGCACGCATGGGAAGGTGTTTTGCCGGGATCCAACGGTGTCCCAAGGGGATGCCGTGCCACCAGAAAACCACAAAGAAACCCTGGAACCCCGGACCTGAAGAAAGGGAGGGAATACCCCGGCTCAAGTCAAGATGAAGGATTTTCCAGGGCGTAAAATCACTCATTTAAACTGACTCTGGATTCGCTCGACGCGTCTGACGGATCGAGAATATTCCCCCATGAGTCCAACCATTCCGCCTGCCATCTCTGCGAGGACCATGTAAAAAGGGACGTGTGCCGCTCCGAGGAGGCTTGATGTCAGTTCGCTGAGACGGGAACTGAACCAGGTGCGTATCAGGTATCGCAGCTTCGGACCCTGCGCGGGATCTGTCTGACAGCACTTGTCCACGAGGGCCATGACCCCCAATCCCCAGCTCCAGTACTGTCGAAGCAGCGCCTTGAGTTCCCTTCGATGTTCATGGAAAACGAGGAACCCGGGCTTATATACGATGGAATAGCCCCTTCTGATCAGCCGGTAAAAAATATCCTGATCCCCGGCCGCAGGAAGCGGCGGTCCCGTGTCAAGGGCCTCATCGAATCCGTTCAGGATGTTCAGGATGCGCCTCTGAAAGGCCATGTTGGCCCCTGTACCAAAGATACCGGCGCTGCAGGGATATGCGGGATGGCCGTCCAGTGTCTGACCGTAGCGAATGGTGTCAAAGCCCCTCCGAAAGCCCCCTCTCTGTTCAAAGATGATCTGGGCTTCTGTAGCCAGCTCGTACGGCAACACCTGCCCGGTGAAACCTGCAGCATCGGGGTGCTCGATCCATGCTTCCATAAGTCCTGTGAGCCAGCCCGTATCAACGACCACATCGTCATCTATAAATGCCAGAAGGTCACCCCGTGCCTCTTTGAGTGCCCGGTTGCGCGCAAAATCAAGACCGGGCCTGGGTTCGAGGATGTAGCGTATGCCGGGGAGGGAGGATGCCAGATCTCTCGTGTCTCTTGTGGACGGTGCGTTGTCAATAACTAAGATTTCCCGTGAGACGGGAAGGCCGAAGGCAGAAGGTTCGATGTCCAGCAAAGATTTCAGACATCGCGCCAATTGCTCAGGGCGGTCTCTGGTACAAACGGCCACGGTGAGGGAGGGGAGTCGAGTACACCTGACAGGGAGCTTCAATTCATCCCGGATACACGTTTGAAGGAGCCTGACGCTGCTCTTTTCACGGATCCTGAGACCCAGTTCCCGGGCGGTGAATACGTTGTTTTTCCGCAATTCCTCCATCCAGAAGTGGACCGGCCTTCCTCTGCGCCGAACAAGGACTCCAACGCCTGAGACATGCCGGGATACGGGAACCGAGGGGAGGGGTTGAGTTACTTCAATATCGAATAGTGCGTATGTTCTGCCAGGTCTTTTGGAAAGTATCATTCCATTTCCCTAGGGAACTGCAGATCATAGAGCCTGGCAAAGAGGCCGCGGCAAGCCAGCAGGTGGTGCAGATCCCCCTCCTCCCAGACGCGGCCTTCATCCAGGACGATAATATGATCGGCCCGCTTGATG
>CAZACO010000643.1:0-2991 GCA_964483185.1 uncultured Desulfobacteraceae bacterium | reverse complement strand
GTTTGTCTCTGCCGCAGAACATGACCAGTTCATTCATCTTGATGAGGCCTTCGCGATAGAGTTTGCCACCGATGCCCAAGTATTCGCCTGCTGCATATCGGGGGTAGCCCTTGCCCAAAAATCCCTGACGGTTGGCAATGACACCTACCAAGAAGCCGTCTACCTTGGCGAGGCCGCAGTAGACTTCAGGGCCGTAGTCGGGCCTGTATTCCATATGTTCACTCCCATCGAAGAGCCTGGCCATTACCTGTTCAATACTGTAGGTCCTCTTTTGATTAGAAGGAACGATAAAATTGAGATCTTCTGGCGGATACAACGGATCTGCCGGTTCTGCAACCCTGAAGGTTGAAGGATCATACAGGGGCATGCCGGCCATGCATTTTTTAATAGCCTCAAGCACCCCTTCTTCCGTATCAAAGACCTCTCTCATGAACCCTGTCTTGTCATGGTGAATCCTGACACCGCCGGGCGGGACCTGCTTGAACTGCCGGGTTGCCTCAATCAGGGTTTCTGCGCCATCAAGGTCAAAATGTCCCTTGGGAGACATCCCGCTGACAATGCCGCCGCCGCCCACGGCCATGTTGGATTTCTCATGGGCGAAGATGATGGCCGGACTGATGGCATGATAGCCGCCGCCTGCCGGATTGGTGCCGAACATGCCGACGATCACAGGGATCCCCTTTTCCGCAAGTTCGGAATGCCTGAAAAAGGTTCTGCCTCCGGATCGCCTGCCGGCATATACCTTTTCCTGCTCGGTCAACTTGACACCGCTGCAGTTAAGCACCCAGACGAGGGGAATGTGCAGTTGCTCGGCAATGTCCTGTGCCCGGAACACATGTTCGCGTTGGCCCGGGATCCATGCCCCGGCAAGGACCTTGTTGTCGGACGCAATGATGAGTGCGTATCTGCCCGATATCTTACCCAATCCGGTCAAGACGCCCGTGCTTCCTTCCTGGTTGAACTCGGGGTCATAGAGACTGTTTAAGGGGAGGAAGGTGCCGGGATCCACCAGAAGGTCGATCCTTTCCCAGGCCGTCTTTTCTCCCCTTTTGTGGATCTTTTCGGCCGGGATCCCGGTAAGCTTTCTTTTCTCTATGGCCTCGGCGATCCCTGTATCGACCTTTGATATCTCAACGGCGTTTTCCCTGTTCTGATCTCGATCCTTTTCGTTGAGTTCCTTTCCTATCGGCGTCATTTTTTCAAAATAGTGTTTCATGCTATTCGGCCTCCCTGTAATCTGCTACGGTTTGTTGGAGTGTTGCAATCAGACCTGCACGAAACCGGGGATCACGGTACAGTCTGGCATCTGCCTCCATCTCCTTTTCCACAAAGACCCTCTCGTCAAATCGGGCTGGATCATACTCTTCAAGAAGTCCGTTCAGGGCCTCAATGGACTGGGGGGCCAAGGGCCTTCCCAGACTCGCGATCTCATCTTTTGACTCTCTCAAGGATTTCCCCCAGAGGTGAGCGTAGTTTCCCGGGTCTTTTCTTCTGGCTACCTCTTGTGAGACATCCTCTTTTGTGGCCAGGATCAGCCTCTCGTTTTCATTTACCACAGGGATTGCCTCTACCGGACAGGTCGCGATGTCCAGGGCTTTTGGGAGAATAAGGAGCCCGGTGTCATCATTGTGGGTCTCCATGGCCGCTAAATAACTGGCCTTGTCAGCATCGGGATTACCGGTCTTTTCCCTCCTGGGAAAAGGGAATGGAATATGGACCACGTCGTTATAGATCCCGATCCCCTTGAGTTGATCGGCAGTTGCCTCCAAGGAGGTCATGGCCATACATGCCGCGTTAACCGGGCCGGCCTTGATCAGTGTCCGGGCGATCCCCGTCCACCCCGGTATCAGCCCGATCATGGCCTCGCTGAAGCACATGCCGCTTCTGGAATCGCCTACCAGGTAATCGGCCATGAGGGGAATCTCCGCCGATCCGCCGAAACGCGTTCCGCCACCACAGACAGCGACCACCCTCAGGTACTGAGCGATTTTCCTGATGGTTTCATGAAGGGTCATCCCCTTTTTCAACCGGTTGTCGGCCCAGTCAAACAGGAGATCTATCTCTTCGGCTGATGCGCCTAAAGAGGCCTTCTCCTCTTTTCTCTTGAGGGTGCTGTCCAGCCTGTTCAGGCTTTCCTTGAGATCCCCGCCGGCATGGACAGGGTCGTTGGCTCCGTAAAGGATGAGGAATTCAAGATCATCCTTTTGTTCATAAACCCTGCCCAGACCCTCCAGATAGGCATCCAGACCGGGATTCCCCACCTGATGGACCGGGGGATTGCAGTAACAGAGAATCGCACCTGTCTTTCCCCTGAAAGACGCCCTGTCAATCGTGAGATATGCCTTCCCTTCCGACCATTCATAGATCGGTCCCAGATTTTCGTATGCCCCTATCTTATCGGACCGGACCAATCGTACGGGTCCTTTCATAATGAGCCTCCTTACTGTATGGAATTGGAAGATAATCGATCCTTACATATAACAAAAAATTTAGCGAATCAAGCAATTCCGACCGACGCGGGATATTCGATAAGGGAATGCCGCTCCTGGTCGAGGGGCCTGTCACTGCGACATTTCTGGATGGGCCGGTCGATGGGCGCGGATCGAGGTAAGTGCCGGACGGTGTCAAGGGAAGCGCCGATAGGTCGAACACGACTTTATTCAATATTTACAGACTGCTTTTCTAATTGACAAATTTTCAACATACGCCTATAAAATAGTGGATTTCCGATCGATAAATTGAGGGATCCAGGGATTTAGGATTTCCGAAATTTGTTATTTGAAGGAATGGTGCGATGGGGAGGTGTTCGAACAATCTGTGAGAATCTGCGGACGGGATTAAGGGATCTGTTTTTTGATTCGTAAATCCCTCCATTCGCAATTCCTTAATTACAGGAGTACCTATGGACTTCAGCCTTTCGATGGAACAGGAGATCCTGCGCAATTCGGTCCGTGACTTTGCCGAAAAGGAGATCAAACCGGTTGCAAGGGA
>CAZACO010000642.1:0-3008 GCA_964483185.1 uncultured Desulfobacteraceae bacterium | reverse complement strand
CGCCCTTCTTCCCGCCCGGACCGATTCAAGCAAAGATGCAGCTAAAGAGCTGATTGATTCTGATAGAAACCTATGAGCGGAAATGACGGTTGGATTACGACAACCTTCTCTTATCATTAAAGCATGATATCAGCATTTCAGGAGTGTCATCATGTATATTTATCTAAAGTACGTCAAATGTCAATAAAAATGGGTGGGTTGACGAACCGAAAATCATGATCTTTGAAATAATTAATCCTGGGTAGGGGCGAAAGGGTCCCGCCGCGAGATCGGGAGGGGGTGGCCGCTAAAGGCCACTTCCTGCCCGTATTACCGGCATCTTCCTATTATATCCGCTGTTCAAAACATGAAAATCAATCATATCAAATAAATGCAAAGAAGCCATCGTCCCCATGTCATGGCTATAGAAATAGGATAGCAAACGAGAGGTCGTAAAGGTCACTCAAAATAAATACGCCATTTTGTAAACATTTTGTAAGGGAAAACCGACCGCTTCCACATCCCCTCTGAACCCGTGAACGGCTGCAAAAATACCTTCTTGTCATTTCATCCGGATTTTCGTATCCTGTTATTGTGATCGTACGGAAACGAAGGAATTCGTTCGGGATTCGTTCGGGATTCTACAAGCCCTAACACAAAAAGCCCGCGAACGGTTATGAGACTGTCGGTTTTTTGGAACCTGGGGCAAAACAGCATGAGTTGGGCACGACCCAAACATGAAAAGGGGAAGAGGTGTACATTATGAGTACTGCCGTAACATTCAAGGCCAGGCTGACACGCCTGGACGAAGACTATCTTGATCCGATTTCAGCGTTTTTCCAGCAACAGACCGTCAAGACCGGAAAAAGGTACGTGATTAAACCGCTTGCGCATCTTATGACGGAAATTGCCAATACATCCGTCGATGCGGCATTCAATATTGCAGATCATTTTCATGAGGTATACGACAACGCCCGGGAGAAAGTAAAGGACAGAAAGGGAAGACAACGGGTAAAGGACGGGGCCAGAGAATTACGTTCAATTATAATTGAGAAAGCGCTGGATGTCCATAATCCGATGAATATTGAAGATGCCAACGAAATATATAGACGGATATTGTTCCTGAATTATGTGGTGCAAATGCTCAATATGTCGGATGAAGTGAATCTGTTTCCTGAAGAATTCGCACAAATCAAACTCCAAATTGAGGACCAAAAACCGCAGGCGCCCCACCAGTTGCCAAACAAGCGTAAGGATGAGACGGTCGGCGCTATCAGGTATCTTGCAGAGCTGTTCAAGGTGTAACTGTGCGTCAAATATGTTTCTTTATGCTCATATCCCACAGGATCTTTGCGCCCGCTGTGATAACGACGCCTACTACAAAAGGCGCGAGCGAAGTTGTCGCGGTCAGTAGAAGTGAAGCCCTTGCCGCATTGCTCGCCAATAGTCCGAGCCCGGCAGCCAATCCCATCCCCGCTGATTCGCCCGCTGTGGTAAGGAGCGCCTCTTTTCCGCTTATTTTGCCGTTCCTGTACCGCTTAAAGCTGGTAAGCCCTGCTATGCCGCCCCAAACAGCGCCAACGCCCACACTGGCGCCAAGGGGGTTGATGACCTCGGGTAAGGCTCCCTTTACCGCCCTTGCGCCACGCGCCAAATGATTGCCAAGCGTGCTTGACGTTGTCTCCATAACGTGGTAATCCCTCACTGCCATAAGTCCCCCCTCCTTTTTCAAGGTCAGCCCTGGTTAAGTGGTCGAGTCGTTAAGTTGTTGTTGCGGATCAGGCTCGCTACAATTCCATTTTTCTCTCAATAAATCTCTTTCTGTAGACCATAAAAGCCGCTTCCCCTGTATGCTCCATAATTTCGTGATTCGAGTGAGCGCTTATGGCCATGGTCACCAACGGTATAGGTAATGCGCGCGGTATCAGTCTGGTCAGCAGGCTTACTGAAAGGTTTTCAATAGATTCCTTCATGGTCTTGGCGCCCAATACAGAGACCATTTTTTTGGATATTTCGGTTTCCTCCTCATGACTCTCGATCTTTTTCAGCATTTCGATTTCCTGCAGCGCCTTAAACTTGTTTTCCGAACTCCCTAAGCCCGCTTCCATTATCCTTAATATTATGTTTTTTTCGACAATATCGTTTGGATCATAGCCGTAACAGAACGCTATTTCCTGGAGCAGGTGAAAAACCTGAATCAGAATCGCAGTCAAATCAGCCGTAGCAATCAGGGCACCCCCTATTCCAGCCACCGCTCCCTGAACCACGCTCGCCCTTTCATGTATCGTTATATGTTTTTTATTGCAGTCATCAATCAGTTTCAAGTTCACTGTCTTTAATTCAGAGAGGTCCTCTATCATTATCCCGTTTTTATGGGCCCTTTTTATCAGATCTTTTTCATTGACACTATAAGTAGATGCATACAGCATCTTATTTGCAGTAGCTTCAATAGCTTTCTCAAAGTGCCTAAATTTTTCCGGCCCTATTTTTTTTATGATATAGTCAACAGGCTTAGAGACAGCGTCAAGGATTTTTTTTCGACCCCACCCATGTTTTTCTTTCTCCCATTTATTTACCCTCATCAGGCTTAGCTTTTCATATTTGGTTAGTTCCATTACAGACGCTCTTTAGGATTTAGCAGCCAAAAGCCATGGAACGACATTTCTTTGCGATAAGGACTTTTGGTAGCTGCTCAGTGAACATCATGCCCGGAGAACCGGGTTTTCAATGTAAAATTGATGGTCCCGTAAAAAGTATGTTTTCTCGCAAAGACGCCAAGGACGCCAAGAAAAGATCTTTTAATATTAAAAAGTTAACTTTGCGAGCTTTGTGCCTTTGCGTGAGTCCCGCCGTGGCGGGATTGACTTTTTACGAATGCATCAAAATTGAATCAAGGCAAATGATTTCGTAATCACCCAATGCCCGGCCTGGTGGGACAGGCTCATGACAACGAAAATAACCACGGTTCAGCTTCCGGTCAACCCTGAACCTCTGAATCCATGAATGGTTACGATTTGAATTCGCACTTA
>CAZACO010000641.1:0-3010 GCA_964483185.1 uncultured Desulfobacteraceae bacterium | reverse complement strand
CATGGACAGGTTACGGGATATTCCAGAGGATCTGTCCATGCCCCCAATCTCGGCGAAACAGGTTCGTGCCCTGGAGGAACAGGGCATCCATCTCGGTGTGAAAGACGCTCCCTCACCCGGATTGGCCTTTGTCTTCCCCGGGCAGGGATCCCACTACGCGGGCATGGGGCGAGGGCTTTATGAAGACTTCCCCCTGATCCGGGAATGGATGGATCGTGCTGCATGCCTAGCCGACTTCGACCTTTTGGACCTCATGTTTCACGGCACCGAAGAAGATCTTCGAAAGACCTGGCTCCAACAGCCTGCCCTTTTTGCCCTGGAGTGTGCCGTTTCTCACAGCCTTATGACCATGGGCGTCCATCCGGGAGCCGTGGCCGGCCACAGCGTCGGCGAAATGGCCGCCCTGCATGTAGCGGGTGTCTGTTCATTTGAAGATGGATTCCGACTCGTCAATATGAGGGCCGACTGCATGGAAAAGGCTGCTGCCATGCACCGGGACCCCGGTCTTATGATGGCGGTGGCCGTTCCGCTGGAATCCATGGAAGAAATGCTCTCGCAAAGGCGGGGTGTGAGCATTGCCAACATCAATTCCCCCTCCCAGGTCGTCCTCAGCGGCGCAACCGATGCGGTCAAGTCCGCGGGCCTGGAACTGGCAGAACGGGGGTATCGATGCACGCCACTCAATGTGAGCATGGCCTTCCACTCCAACATGATGAAGATCATCAGAGAAGAGTTTCAGACCTCTATCGCTTCGATTTCGCTGCATTCCCCTCGAATTCCGGTCATCTCCAACACCACCGGCGAGCCTTTCCCTTCGGACCCGTCGGAGATCATGAGGATTATTACATCCCAGATGGAATCACCGGTTCACTGGATGGAGGATGTGCTTTTCATTCGAAACAGATATGGAATCAAACGGTTTTTTGAAACAGGACCCAAGGAGGTCCTCACCAACCTGATCCTGGATACCCTCGAAGACGGGAAGTGCCTGCCCACATGCCTTCCACGGTCAGAAGGAAAAACCTACCGCACGGCCCTCGCGCGGCTCTTCGTCGATGGGCATCTGGTTTTGGAAAGGGAGCCGGAGTTTGTACCCTTTTTGGGGAAGACGAAACGGATGGCATCTGTTCCGACCGGGACTTCAGTGTCTTCACAGGGGACCGGATTCGAAGGTCCCCAAACCGGGTCTCTTGAGAGAATCATACAGAGAGAGATCAACGCCTTTGTGGTCGAGACCTATGGCGCTTTGCTGAAACCGGGGCTTCTTGAAACCGTCCGGAGAGAATACGACCCCTCGTTCACCAGAGAGAAACTGGAGAACACCCTGGGTGCCCTGTTTTCTCCTTCATGCCCCGGCACGGCTTTTTCCGATCCCGGGGGGGAGGTGGACCCTTTGCTGAGATCCGACGGCGCGTCTTTTTCCCACGCGGCTGAGGCCGCTTCATCTGACGACGAAGAATGCAAGCCCTCTTCTGGTGCATCCGGGGGTCACGACGGAGAAGTGATCGATGATATCATTCAGATCATCATGGCAGCTACCGGCTATGAGAGGGAGGAGATTGAACCGAATATGGATCTTCGAGAGGATCTCGGCATCCGGTCCAGTCGATTGCCGCTGATCGTGGACGAGGTGGAACGCCGTTTTGGCATCCAGATTGAAATGGGGGGGTTCATCCAGGCCCGGACGGTCTGGGATATTGCCGCGACGGTTCGGGACATGATCTCGAAGGGCGTGAGCAGAACTGCCGAATTTGGAGAGGAATATTCACAAAGCAGAGAAGATATCCAACGGGTGCTTTTCGGGCAGGTGCGCCTTAACCGTGAACCCTCTTTACCTGTTTCATTGGATCCGAATGATTCGGTTTTTGTTCTTAGGGCCGGAAAAAGTGGGCCTTTTGGCAGACAAATAGAAGACGTTTTCCAGCAAGAATACGGTGTTGTTACGGTTTCTGAGACCTTTCCAAGAGGGGGACTCGGCCTGAGAACCATCTATCCCCTGTCGCAAACCGGGAAAAAGGCCTTAAGGGCGGTCAAGAGGCTCAAGGATACCAGATCCCTTGCGGGAGTGGTCTTGGATATGGGCCATCTTTCTCGAAACCGGACGGATTCCGTGGAGGGTACGCTAAGGCTTCTCGGGGAGATCTTTGCCTTGGTGAAAGGCCTTCTGGAATCACCGGCTAAGAAATTCTGTCTGTTGATGTACCCCTTGGAAGAAGGTTGCAATCCCCCGTTGGTGGAAGGGATACTGGGGATGTTCTTGAGTCTGGTCCACGAATACCCATCGGTTCGGTTTCGTACCGCCGGTATGGATCGTGGAACCCAACCCGAAACCGCGATCCATGACACCCTCAACGGTGCCTTTTCCGTTGTAGAGGTGGTTTACCGCATGGGAGACGCCTTCACCAGGGAAGGATACAGGGCTCCGCTTGTTGCCGAAGATCCGCCCATTATGGAGATGTGCCCCGGGGATGTACTGATTCTATCCGGTGGAGGCAGGGGAATCACCTCATATCTTGCCAGGGCTTTCGCCCCTTTCAAACCAAGAGCCATTCTTCTCGGAAGGAGCAAGACGGACTCCGGATGTGATCTCCCCGAGATTCTTTCGGCAGATATGTCTCCGGCAGAATTCGTCCGTGGGAAGATCAAGAAGAAACACCCCGAAATTTCAGAAGAGGCCATAATCAAGAAGGTGTCCGAGGCCTTAAAGGCGTTCGAAATTGTACGCACGTTGAAGGAACTCGGTTCCATGGGGATGGACGCTTCCTATATCACTTGCGATGTTACGGACCTTGGGCAAGTGAAAAAGACCCTTGGAAAGATTGCAAAAGAACATGGAAGGATTGACGGCATCATCCACGGAGCGGGCATTGTCGAAGATGGCTGGATGCGAGACATGACTCTCGACGATTTCCTCACGGTGAATCGCACCAAGTTTCTTGGCGCCTGGAATCTGTTCCAGGCGTCAAAAATGACTAAACTGCGTTTTTTCACATGTCTCTCTTCCGTCGTC
>CAZACO010000640.1:0-3013 GCA_964483185.1 uncultured Desulfobacteraceae bacterium | reverse complement strand
CGGGCCGCGTGGCCCAAAACAAGATCGAGGAAATCCGGCAGACCGGGGCCCACACGGTGGTCACGGCCTGCCAGCAGTGTGTCCGGACCATCAAGGGGAAGGTGAGACGGGAAAAACTCGATCTCGACGTATTAGATATTACGGATATAGTGGTCCGGGCCATTTCCCATGACTGATTCCAGGAAGTATCCTCCGGCCTATCTCTCATGGGTCGTCTGGGGGTTAGGGGCTGCCTTTTATCTGAGCGGTTTTTACCAGAGGGTGGCGCCCGCAGTTATGACGGACTACCTGATGGCCGATTTCGGTATCGGCGCTGCTTCCCTGGGAAACCTCTCGGCATTCTATTTTTACAGCTATGCCGCCATCCAGATCCCCACGGGAATTCTCGCCGACTACTGGGGCACTAAGAAGCTCCTTACCGCAGGTGCGTTTACCGCATTTTTGGGGGCATTTCTTTTTGCTGTGGCCCCTAATATCTTCTTGGCCAGCGCCGGACGACTACTGATAGGCGGGTCGGTCGGCGTGGCCTGGGTTGCCCTGCTTAAACTCTCCATGCACTGGTTTCCGCCCCGGCGCTTTGCCATGACGAGCGGCTTGGCCCTCTTTTGCGGTATTGCCGGGGCCGTGTCCGCAGGGATGCCGTTGCGGATAATGATAGACCATTTCGGGTGGAGACCGGTCATGCTGGCCTCGGCAGGCGGATCCCTTGCCGTCGCTGTTGCGATCTGGATTGTGGTGCGGGATGATCCGTCCGAACGGGGCTATGCCAGTTTCATTCCTCCTGCCAATATCACGCCGCATGCCACCCAGTCTTTGTTCGCCGGTTTATTAAAGGTGTTTCATTACAAGAATACCTGGCTCCTGTCCTTTGCGCCGAGCGGCGTTGCCGGACCCGTACTCGCCTTTTCGGGTCTGTGGGGGGTCCCGTTTCTGTCGACCCACTATGGACTCTCTCCCGCAGAAAGCGCTGCCCTGACCTCCGTCCTGCTGGTTGCCTGGGCCGTCGGAGGGCCTGTGTTAGGCGTCCTCTCAGACAGGATCGGCCGCAGAAAGCCCCTGTATGTGGCAGGCTGTTTTGTCTGCTGGGCAGGCTGGAGCCTGATCCTGTTTATGCCGCAGTTGCCTGTCTGGCTGCTGACGGTGCTGGTTTCCATCGTGGGATTCGCTTCAGGCGCCATGATTTTAGGCTTTGCCTTTGTCAAAGAATCGGTGCCCCCATCGCTGACCGGGACCGTGTCCGGCGTCTGCAACATGGGGGTCATCATCGGACCGATGGTGCTTCAACCGGTCATGGGGTGGATATTGGACAGAAACTGGACCGGAACGCTGGAAAACGGCATAAAAATCTATGATCTGGGGGCGTACCAATCCGCATTCAGCCTGATGATGATCTGGTCGATTCTCTCGGCGGTCCTGATAAGCTTTACCACAGAGACCCACTGCCGGCAGATGGTGGATTGAGGGAAAAGGGGGTTGTCGATTGGAACTTTACAACCTGGGGAAGGTACCCTGGGACGAGTCACAACTTGTTTACCATGCCCTGGCAGGATTGGGAAGAGAGGCCCTCTCTCTGGTTTCCCCGGCGACCCCTTATGTCTGCATCGGGTTTCACCAGGATGTGGAACAGGAGGTCGATCTGGATTTCTGCAGGACGAACCATATCCCTGTTTTCAGACGCGAGGTGGGTGGGGGCGCTGTCTATTTGGATGGGGATCAGCTCTTTTTTCAACTGGTTCTTCACAAGGACAACCCGCAGGTCCCTAAGAAAAAGGAGGCCTTTTACAAGAAGTTCCTCCAGCCCGTTATCCATGTCTACCGCACGATCGGCATCCCTGCCGAATACAAGCCCGTCAATGATGTGATCTCGGGGACACGTAAGATATCGGGCACCGGCGTTGGCGAGATCGGAGACGCGATCGTCTTTGTGGGAAATCTGATTGTGGACTTCAATTATGACATGATGGCCAGGGTGCTGAAGGTTCCGGATGAAAAATTTCGTGACAAGGTCCACAAGACCCTCCAGGATAATCTCTCTACCATACGGCGCGAGCTGGGCCTGGAAGCGGCAGCCAAATGGGAAGAATCGAGATTGAACAGCCTGATGGCAGAGTCGTTCCAGGGGCTGTTGGGACCGATGACGCCTTGTGATAAGGACGAACAGCTGATAGAGAAGATGGACGAGCTGAGAAAAGGGATGTTGACCGAGGTCTGGCTCCATCAGAAGGGACGGAGGGTGGAGGGCCGGGACGTCAAGATCCGGGCCGGAATAAACGTTGTGCACAAGATGCACAAGGCTGAGGGCGGGCTGATACGGTCAGATTTTGAGGTTCATGAGGGGAGGTTCGGTCGGGTGCGGTTGTCCGGAGATTTTTTCTGCTTTCCTGAAGAGGCGGTTCGCTGGCTGGAACAACGGCTTGAAAACAGGGCGGTTGAATCGGCCCGCGACCTGCTGGCCGCTTTTTATGCAGAAACACATGTGGAAACCCCCGGCATCGAGATTGATGACTGGATGCGGGTATTGGGGCAGGGCGCATAGGGCGCGGAGCAGGGAGAATGGTACGTTTTATCAAAATGCTAACGTGTTACACAGATTTGATTATTTTGCCGAAACCGTAAACCTTCAATCATCGAGGAGAGGCATATGCGTCCATTAGACGGAATCAAAGTGATTGAGATGGCGGGCCTGGCCCCGTCGCCCTATTGCGGTATGCTGTTGGCCGACTTTGGAGCGGAGGTGGTCGTCGTTGACCGATTATCAACGGGGGTTCCCGAAATTCCCAATATCATGGAGAAGAACCCCTTTGACCGTGGAAAACGGTCCATGCGGATCAACCTTAAAACAGATGATGGGGTTGACATCGTCAAAAAAATGATACGTAACGCCGATGTCCTGGTGGAGCCTTACCGGCCTGGTGTGATGGAGGCCCTTCAATTAGGCCCGGATGATGCGCTGGGAACGAACCCAAAACTGATCTATGCCCGCCTTACCGGATGGGGGCAGAATGGCGTTTAT
>CAZACO010000639.1:0-3014 GCA_964483185.1 uncultured Desulfobacteraceae bacterium | reverse complement strand
AGCCGCATTACGAGCGGCTCATCGGCCCGCTCCGCCGCGCCGGCCGCGCGCCCCAGGGCCGCCATCGCGACGCAGTCCTCGGCAAACGCTCGGCAATCGGCGCAGCCGTCGAGGTGGCCTTGAATCACCTCGTCCATCGCCGGCCTCGTCGCCGCTGAAGCGGCCGCGCCGGAGAGCTCTCGCCGAACCCTCTGACACTCTTTTCGGGAGCTCCTCATCGGAGTTCCTCCACCTGCAAGTCCTGCAGCGCTCGCCGGAGCTTGCCCACGGCCTTGTGCAGGGTCGCCTTGACCGTGCCCGCGGCGCACTCCATCACGGCGGCGGTTTCGTCGGTGCTCATGCCCTCCACGTACCGCAGGACAAACGCGGCACGCTGCCTGCGCGGCAGCTCCCACAGCGCCGTGGCGAGCCGCAGCCGGATCTCGGCCGCCTCGGTGCGCGCCTCCGGGGACTCCGCCCCCGACGCTGTCCGCAGCTCGCAGCCCTCTAGGTCCTTCGAGTTCAGCAGGCGCCGACGACCGCGACGCCCGTGCCGGTGCGCCGTATTCACGACGATGCGCAGGAACCAGGTGGAGAGCTGGGCCTCACCGCGATATCCATCCAGACTCCGATAGGCGCGTTCGAACGCCTCCTGCACCGCGTCCTCCGCGGCCGCCCGGCTGCCCAGCAGGCCGCGGGCCACCGAGAGCGCCCGCGCGCCGACGTCTCGCGCCAGGGCCTCGAAGGCCCGCTCTCGCTCAGCCCTGTCCACGATCCGCCTTGCAATGTCAAGACGCTTTTCAGCCGATTTGGGAATCCCGTTATCGTCCATGGTCAGCCCGATGACCGCTGCGCCATAGTCCCTGACCAGGGGGAGGACCCGTTCCAGTTTATGTTTCTCGCCGTTGACCGAGTTGACCAGGGCCTTTCCCTTGTACGCATCGAGGCCTGCCGCCAGGGCCTCGGGGAGGGCCGAGTCAATGCAGAGGGGGACATCAATGACTTCCTGAACAGCCAGGACGGCCTTTCTCAGCATGTCCGGTTCATCGATTCCCGATACCCCCACATTGATATCCAGTATATGCGCGCCTTCGGCCACCTGCCTGACGGCCTCGGATCGTACCAGGTCGAGATCCCCCTCCTCCAAGGCCTGTGCCAGTTTTTTCCGGCCGGTGGGGTTAATCCGCTCACCGATGATGACCAGTGGGCGGGAAGGCCCTATGGTGACCGTCTTGGTTTTACTGCTCACGCTGGTCTCCACCGGTATCGGGCCTTTTCCACTGCCGTAAAAAAACCGTCTTTTGCCCTCAGAAGGTGTCTCACGATCGATCGTGCCGTATTCTGCAGCGGTTCTAAGGGCCGTCCGGACGTTTTCATCAGGGGTGCCATAGGTCAACCCGACCGTATCGATGGAGAAATTTTCAAGAGGGGCGCCAGTGTCGATCAAGCGCCGCACCTCTGCGGCCACCTCTTCTGTGGTGCCGTTTTTCATCAACACGGGGCTGATGCGTGCATTGACGGCGACCTTTGGGCCGAATACCTCTCGGGTGTGTTTCACATCCGAACCAAATCCGATCTCAATAAACTCCAGGTGGTGGACTTTGGCATAGCCGTCCAGGACCTCGTCGACAGAACCACAGTGATGGATCCCCACCGGATGACAGGCATCGGCCACCCGGTTGTCGTATTCAAGGACAAAATTTTCATAGGTGTCCAAGGAGATCTGCTCGGCCGTGCAGTTGGGAAGGACAAAGAGGCTCGGGTCACACATGGGGGTCACGTCGATCGCCCCGGTGCCGGTGGTTTTGCGGTTGAACTCAAAAAGCTGAATGATGCACTCTGCGCATATGCCGAGCAAATGGCGGCAGAGTTCAGGGTTTTCGAAAAAATCGATATAGAGCTGATCGCCCCGGATCTTGAGGGCCAGGTTCTGGACGCCCGTGGCGTTGATGTCGCCGACAACCTTCCCGTACCTTTCTTTGAGGTGGTCGATCTGTTGGATCATCTCGATCATGGGATAGGAATGGAAGATATCCGGGACCTCCAACCTCATGATCTCATCCTCGGAAAGATTGAGGGGCATGGCCCACGGGAGGGCGTCGTCCTTATAAATGATCTCGCAGCCAAAGATGGAGGGGAGCATCACCATGCCGAAGGTGATCAGGGGCTTCGGCTGGGGATCCGGGTTTCCCAGTCCCAGATCGCCGAATTTCTCATAGAGCCGTCGGTCGATCTCCATCCGCGCCGCCACCCGGGTCTCCGGATCAAAGTAGTATTCCCTGCCAAAGGAGATGCCGTACTGGGTGTAAAACCAATCCGGATAAAAGCCGACGCCTAAGGGGATGTGATCTTTATGCATGGAATTTCGCTCCTCCTATGGACATTTCTGTGTCTATCTCATAATATGCCGTCTTATAACAGAATTCAGGAAGATCGGCAAGCGGTATGGCCGAACTGAACCTCTGGACCTTTGAACCCGTTTCCCACGAGGAGGCATCGCCTATGAATGCATCCCATATCATCAAACGCCATGTGGCCGAACTGCCGGAGAAGACAGCCATCATCTTTGAAGATCGCCGTATCTCCTACGCCGAGTTGGACCGGCTGATTACCCGGACCGCCGATGGCCTGCTGAACACGGGACTGTCGCGGGGAGACGTCCTGTCCCTCTTTCTACCCAGCCTCCCGGAGCTGATCATAGCCTACCTGGGGACGGTCCGTGCGGGGTTGACGGTGAACGTGGTCAATGCCATGCTGAGGGAGCAGGAGGTCGCCTACATCCTCAAGGACTGCCGGAGCCGCGCAGTCCTTGAGGATGCCTCACGGCTCCCGATTATCGAGGCGGCAAGGCCGGACCTCGACGCCCTGGAAAAGATCTTCGTTCTCGGGGATTCGAACGGGAGGGGGTATCTTCCCTTTGCCTCGGTATTGGACCAGGGGAGCGAGAACTTTCAGCCTAAGGAAACCAGGGGGAGCGATTTGTGTCATCTCATGTATACATCGGGCACGACGGGTTGGCCCAAGGGCGTCATGGC
>CAZACO010000638.1:0-3014 GCA_964483185.1 uncultured Desulfobacteraceae bacterium | reverse complement strand
CTGCGACCTCAGCTTCGCCCACGCCATCCCCAAATATTCATGAATAGCCCTTTCCGCCTTCTCCAACGAACCTGCACTCGGAAAGAACATCCCCAGGGTCAATCCCCCCTCCCTTTCTTTCACCCCGTTAAATTTTTACCCCGTTAAATCCGTTCTTGCCTATATTTATCTGGGGCACGTCAGTGACAGCTTGCCAGGTTAAATTTATGTCAATAACAGCGAAGCGGATTTAACAAAGGCGAAGCGTATTTCACCGGGGTAGGTTCGGAAAATCCTACTGGGGTAGCTCTGGGAGATGGCACTGGGGCGCGAGACTTTTTTATAATTTGGATGGCCCGAAAGCGCCCCCTTATGAAGCTACTTAGCCGTAAGTCCCATCCAAAACCGGTACACTAATCGTCTGCTCAACAAATTCCTTATTGTCGATCTTTTCAAATAAAATCTCACTGATTTCCGGAGAAAGAACCTTTTCTCCACAAGAGGAACATTCTTCATAAAAAACATTTCTTACAAGATATAGTTTTCCTCCAACCCTGAAATCAATCTCTCCTTTTTTCCTTACCATTTCATGATGACAAGCAGCACATTTCATGATGTTATTCGCCTCCTCTCTGATAATTGACCAGATATCAGAAGTCGGAAGTCAGCTAAGCCGCTTGCCGCGCGGGTGGCCAGTTTACTCAAAAACCTGACTTCCGTAGTGAAGTTAGATAAGAGAAGTCAGGCATTTAGGCGCTGATGTTTTTGATCAAGAACTGCTCCGGCTTATTGAGCATGGCGCCCAGCATCGCACCCACTTCCCGACAGTCCGCAGTCAACCGATCATGCTCTTCCGACGACAAGTACCCGCAATCCTTTGCAAAGTCCAGCCAGGTATCCGTCTCAGCATTTTCCCCGTCCGCGTCAGTCAGTTTACTGATAAAATGCGCTTCATACCGTCTCTTCGCCCAAGCCTCTCTCAAATTCGCACAGACTGACCTTGAAGACCTTCGGATCTGATCAACGAGAGAATATCTTTCCTCGTTTGGCCAACTCTTACTCAGTTCAAATATCCTCATAGCCAAAGCATATGCCTTCTCATAAACCCTCAAATCTTTAGCCGACTTAGCAACCATTTCATCTCCCCTCTCTGATTCCTGACCCCCGACCCCTGACCACTGTCCCTTCGCCGATCACTGACACCTGATCACTGACTACTGTCCTTCCCCGACCCCCGACCCCTGACCCCCGACCACTGTCTTTCCCTTTACCCTTGACACATGTAACTACAGACGTTACTATTCAACCATGATTAAGGGCTTTCGTGATTTTTGGCTTCAGGATTTTTTTGAGAATGATGTTCATCATAAAGAAATTCCTGCCTCCATTCGAGGACGCTTGTTTAGAAAAATACAGATACTTGATGATGCCACTTGTGATTTGGATTTACGAAGCCCTCCAAGCAATCATTTTGAAAAGTTATCAGGTTCTCTGCATGGCAGATACAGTATCAGGGTTAATAAGCAGTGGCGACTATTGTTTTTCTGGGATCGCACCGGGGGTGAGGTCGACAAAGTTTATCTGGATAACCATGATTATAGATGATGAGGTGAGAAAATGATTATTACAAAACGTCAACCAGTTAGTGTCGGGGAAATAATTACAGAGGAATATCTTGAACCTTTGGAGATTACCCAAAAGCAACTTGCAAAGGCAATGGGTGTCAGCCGTAGAACCGTTAATGAGATTTGTACTGGAAAGCGGACGGTAACCGTTGATACAGCTTTAATGCTGGCAAAAGTATTTGAAAACACCCCTGATTTCTGGCTGAATCTGCAAAGGCGTAATGACATATGGGCCGTGTTGCATACCCCAAAAAGAAAAGATAGAATTGAAAAGGCCAAGCCCATTCGGGAGGCTTTTGCGTGAATTCACATGGTACGAAGGGAGGCCTCAACGTGCGTGAGGTATTTCCCGTCTGTGCCCGCCCAGCCTGCCCAATGGAACCTGCTTTTTCCCTTATTCCATCGGTGTTTACCCAGCCTGCCCTGTTGAACCGGGCACCCCCTGGGTGTTCAACCTGGGTGACTCCCGTCCTCTGA
Organism: uncultured Desulfobacteraceae bacterium; assembly: GCA_964483185.1. Taxonomy (GTDB): domain Bacteria; phylum Desulfobacterota; class DSM-4660; order Desulfatiglandales; family Desulfatiglandaceae; genus CAZACO01. The sequence continues at coordinate 933 of CAZACO010000638.1, read as the reverse complement.
CCACTGTCCCTTCACCGATCACTGACACCCGATCACTGACTACTGTCCTTCCCTGACCCCCTTTACAATATGCGAGCCATTTTTCATCTTGACACGCCAAATGAATCGAGTAATACTATGTATGCCCACAAATAGGAGGCTATATTTGCGAATTCATGATTTCGAATGGGATGAAAGCAATGCCTTGCATCTCCAACTTGGCCACGGCATCGCGCCAGAAGAGGCTGAAGAGGTTTTTACCAACAACCCTTTTTTCAGACGGACAAAAAAAGGGCATTATGCAGTTTTTGGCCCAACATTTGAAGGAAGATATCTGACTATTGTCTTCGAACTAAAACCCAAAGGCATTGCTCGACCCTTCACCGGCTGGGACATGCGGCGAGCAGAAATTCAATATTACAGGAAACATAGGAGATAAATATGACGACACAAAAAGCAATGTCAAAAAAATGGCCCGAGTACTACGACCAGGAAGATATCCTGGAGGAAATCATGGAGGAGTCGGTTACCCTTACCCTGAACGAGGGTCTTCTTCAAGACATCGTTTCAGGTAAGCGTAAGAGAAAGCTAAAAAATATCTCTATTAAGATGGACCCTCTTCATGTTCAGGCAATCAAGAAGCTGGCGACTATGAAGTCTATCCCATATCAGACATTGATGAGGCATTGGCTTGCAGAGGATATCAGGAAGGAATTAGATGCGGTTACAAAATAACTTGTCTCCTCAATCTCCCAGCATTATTTCTAACCCTGACCACTGCCTGTCGAAGATGCCGCTATGTGGTGCCCCGTGAAACAACTCTCCTGGGGTTCCCTTCCTGGGTGTTCAACCTGGGTGACTCCCGACCCCAGACCACTGACCACCGTCCTTCCCTGACCCCTGCCCCGTGAAACAACTCCCTTGGAGTTCCCGTAGGGGTTTCACCGAGGACCC
>CAZACO010000637.1:0-3020 GCA_964483185.1 uncultured Desulfobacteraceae bacterium | reverse complement strand
GTTGAAAGAAGGAATCTGGTTCGGGGATACTGCTGACTGTTGTTTATACTTAACTAATCTCTAAAGCTCAATGGAAACTGGGGACTGGATTCTGGTTACTGGATACTGGTCGAAGATCCCGTCTTCAGCGGGAATCCTGGATATTGGATGCTGGTTACTGGGTACCATAGCACACGAGTTTGACATATACGGTCACAACTGAAGAACTTTCCTAAAAATTTTGCATTCTTTTTGATTGCATCCAGATTGAACGACTTTTTCTGGCTATGATGAGCGATGGGGCGTGTCGTAGAAAGGATGGTCAAGCTTCATGTGCCACAGGAGCTACCATCTGGATATCTCAAAGGTTCAGCACTGCCTGAAAGTTGACATATCTGCCATGCAGTTCAGGCTTTCAAATCGACAATATCATTCAATTTCAGCTAGATACATAATAATCCGCAATGGCTGATGCCGGTGGAATTGGCGAGAATCGCACTTAAGCTACAAACAGATGGGTTGGTTTTGAAGGCGGTGAAAAAGGCAACACTGCCAGAACAATGGTTCACCTCTCGATGGTTCAATACAGGACAGCCAGGCTGACATAAATATAGTGTAGCATTCTTATTCAACAATAAGAGTTATAAGATAAGGAACTTATTCGTATCATTTTTCATCCAGTACGCTCCGGACAGTCTCTGCCATAGCCCGGTGTAGGATAGGCTTAATGACAAATGCCCTGATCCCCATATCCTTTGCCTTCTCTTCTGAGACCCGTCTGCTGTGCCCGGTGCAAAGGATAACCGGGATATCGGCCCGGATTTTCATCAGTTCCTGGGCTAATTTGTCACCTGTCATATGGGGCATGGTCATGTCAGTAATCACCAGATCAAACCTGTCAGGCGCTGCCCGGAACAGTTCCAAGGCCTCAGCGCTGCTTTTTTGGGTAACCACCTCATACCCCAACCGCTCTAACATCTGGCGCCCGATCTCTACCAGTGGCTGCTCATCATCAATGAACAAGATACGCTCGCTTCCGGTGGGGAGGAGTTCGTCAGACTTTTTTTCCTCCCTTTCCGCCTCCAAGATGACGGGTAGATACACATGAAAGGTGGTCCCCTTGCCGGGTTCGCTATAAACAGTGATGGTGCCCCCGTGGGCCTTGACAATGCCCTGGGCCACGGACAACCCCAACCCTGTTCCTTCACCTATATCTTTAGTGGTGAAATAAGGATCAAAAATCCGATCCATTATCTCAGGGCTCATACCGTGTCCGGTGTCACTGACCGTCAGTCGAAGATAAGAACCGGCATCCATATCCAAATGTCTTGCAGCCTCAATATCATCCACTTCCATATTGGCAAGTTCAACCGTTAGCACTCCACCATCCTTTTGCATGGCATGGCCGGCATTGGTACAGAGATTCATGATCACCTGATGCATCTGGGTGGGGTCTGCACGAACAATCCCAGATTCCTTGATCAGGTTCTCCTTGATTTCAATGGTGGTGGGGAGTGTAGACCTGAGCAGTTTGAGGGCCTCCCGGACAATATATCTGAGTTGCACCGGCCTTTGTTCCTGCTTGTGCTGCCGGCTCACGGTCAGGATCTGCTTAACCAGCTTTGCTGCCCGGGTGCCTGCCTTCACCACCTGATCAAGATTGGCAAACACCTCGCTCTCTTTCGGGACCTTCACCTTCCCTAACTCGGCATATCCGATAATGGCGCCTAAGATATTGTTGAAGTCATGGGCCATCCCCCCGGCCAGGGTTCCGATGGCCTCCATCTTTTGGGCCTGCTGGAGCTGGGCTTCAACTTTCTTTTGTTCGGTGATGTCTCGTAAATTGATGATGCTGGCTGCCACGTTTCCTTCATGATCCTTATGACAAGAACCACTTATCCTGATATCAAGAATATTCCCCTCCTTGGTGTACCGGCGAGTTTCAAGGCCAGAGAAGCTTTCTCCTAATTCCGTTACCTTCTTGATCATCATCCTGGTTTCCGGCCAATTCTCCTCAGGCACAAAATGATCTATCTTCTTTCCTATCTGCTCCCCCAATGACCAGCCAAAAACACGCGTAAAGGCAGGATTAAGATAGATCACCCTGCCTTCCATATCATAGACAACCACAGGATCAGGATTTGATTCCAGAACCGTCCGGTATTTTTCCTCACTCTCCCGCAGCGCCTCCTCCGCAACCTTCCTGTCAGTAATATCACGAATCGATTCAATGGCTCCTATCGCCTCACCATTGCGATCGTAAAGAAAAGACGCCCTGTTCCACAGGAATCCGCCAGGTTTAACGAGGGGATCGTAGGTTTCGGAAACCAATGACTCCCCTTCCTTTTTCACATATTGATACTTCGCCTCTATCTCTTCATTCCATTTACCGACAAGATCTATCAAAACCGGTCTTCTCTCCCCGTAGAAGGGAATGGCATACTCGTAATCTCCTTTTCCCAAAATATCTTCCGCCTTTATGCCGGTCATCTCCTCAATAGCCCGATTCCAGGCGATCACCTTCCCCTCCAAATCAATAACCATAGTGGCATCGGGAAGAAAATTGATTATCTGGGATAGGCGTTGTTGCGAAGCCTTTAGCGCCTCCTCAGCCTGCTTTCTTTCTGTAACATCCCTGACAATACCCCGAAAGCCGATGGGCTTACCCTCCAAGTCCTTTATCAATGCAACAGAAACTTCCACATACCCTTCTGTCCCGTCCCTCCTCATGATTTCCCATTCGTAACCCTTGACAGGCCTTCGGGTTCTGTAGACTTCGTTGTATACCTTATAGACCTCCTTGGCGGTCTCAGGGTCCATGTATTCCCGGTTATTCATGCCCATCATTTCATCTCTTGTGTATCCCCTGATCCTGCACATCGTATCGTTAAAGAATGTAAAGTTGCCTGCCAGATCAACCTCGTAATAGCCTTCCTCCATATTCTCAAGGATGTTGCGGTATTTCTCCTCGCTCTCTCGCAGCGCCTCCTCTGCCTGCTTGACTTTGGTGAGATCAACCATGATTCCTCTAAGACCTACGG
>CAZACO010000636.1:0-3025 GCA_964483185.1 uncultured Desulfobacteraceae bacterium | reverse complement strand
TTCTTATCCCTGGCTCTGCCTTTTCCTTTTCTAAAACCCGTTTCCGAATCTCATCTCCTTGGTATGTCATGAGAAAGGGCACGCCGGTAGAATAGTAAGAAACTCACTCCATCAACTGATATCCTTTCCCCTCGTTATCAACTTATTTTTCTACCAGCGCTTTCTGTCCCCAGCCTGTCCATTTCGTACACCGGACCGGATGGATCATCTGTTTCATCTTCTTTATCTTCCGGTCCGAGGCGGGTTGCGGGGTATGGCGTGGGGCTTTGCCAATCACACGACGAAAAAAGGGTTAGCCAAAATCGGCTAACCCCCTGAAATCCTTTGGTAGTCCCAACGGGACTCGAACCCGTGTCGCCGGCGTGAGAGGCCGGTATCCTAGACCGCTAGACGATGGGACCTGCTGGCTGGGGGACGAGGATTCGAACCTCGGTTAACGGGGCCAGAACCCGCCGTATTACCCCTATACGATCCCCCAGTAAACATCAAACATTGCGCATTTTTGCCGAAAAGTCAAGGTAAATTTCGCAGCCCCATCAGCTTTCCCCCACCTTCCAGCACCTTACCAGATGATTCTCGCCAGTAGGGTAAAAGTCTATTTCTTCCTTTCGACACCGCTCTTCCACCCGGGGGCACCTGCCCTGGAACTTACAGCCCGGTGGCGGGTCCAGGGGGCTCGGGACATCTCCTCCCAGGGATTTCAGATCCGGCCTCGCGCCTGGTTCAGCTGTTGGCACGGCCGAGAGGAGGGCCAGGGAATAGGGGTGGAGAGGGTTTTCAAAAAGCGCTTCGGTCTCTGCATATTCCATGATCTGGCCTAAATACATGACGGCCACCGTGTCGCTCAGGTATCCGACCACATTCAGGTCGTGGGAGATAAAGAGATAGCTGAGCCCGAGCCGTTCCTGGAGGTCTTCAAGGAGGTTGATGATCTGGGCCTGGATCGATACATCCAAGGCCGAAACCGGTTCGTCACAGATGATCAGGGTCGGCGCCACGCTGAGTGCCCGGGCCACCCCGATCCGCTGTCGCTGGCCCCCGCTGAATTCGTGGGGATAACGGTCCGCGCCGGTGGCCGATATCCCGACCATTTCGAGGAGTTCATCCCGCCGGTCCCTCCGCCCTCCTTTGGAGAGATCCATCCTTCGAAGACCCTCGTCAATGGTCTGGCCGATGGTCATCCGGGGATTGAGTGAACCGAAAGGGTCCTGGAAAACGATCTGCATCTCCTTTCTCAGGTCTTTCATCTCCCTGTGAGACAGATGGGTGATGTCCTCACCTTTATAGATGAGGTTGCCTGCATCCGGTTCCATGAGCCTCAGAATGACCCGGGCCACGGTCGATTTGCCGCATCCGCTCTCGCCCACGAGGCCCAGGGTTTTCCCCTTTTCGATCTCAAGGGCGATCCCGTCAACGGCCTTGATCCACCCGGAAATCCGCTGGAAAAATCCCCTTCGGACAGGGAAGTACTTTTTCAGGCCTTCCACACGCAGGGTGATATCATTCGTCGTGTGTTGTTTGTGATGTGTGACGGATGCTTCGATAACGCTACCTCCAATCGATTATCCCCGTTTGAGCGGGGTTTCTCTTGGCTTTGCAGGAGATTCTGATGGGTCAATATTCAATCGTCAATATTCAATCCCCCATGACCGGGCAGCGGCTCAGATGCCCATCTCCATGATGACACATCTCGGGAAATTCGGTCCTGCATGTCTCAACGGCAAAAGAACACCTGGGATGAAAGGGACATCCGGGCGGTTTGTAGGCCGGGTTGGGCACCGCACCGGGGATACTGTGCAGCCTCTGACCCCGCCTGGACCTTGAGGGTAGGGAGGCCAATAACCCTTGGGTGTAGGGATGGCGGGGATTGTGAAAGATCTGGGACGTGTTTCCCTGTTCTGCGATGATCCCGGCATACATGACATAGACGCGGTCGGCGATATTGGCCACGACCCCGAGGTCGTGGGTGATATAGAGCATGGACATGGATGACGTCTGCTGAATAGACTGCATCAGATTCAGGATCTGTGCCTGAATGGTCACATCAAGGGCCGTGGTCGGCTCATCGGCAATGATCAGGTCGGGATTGCAGGCCAGGGCCATGGCAATCATGACCCGTTGGCGTTGCCCGCCGCTTAACTGGTGCGGGTAGTCCTTCAGACGGTGTTCCGGAGAGGGAATGCCGACATCTTTCAGGAGCCGAACACATCTCTTTCGCAGTTCACCGGGTTCCACCTTTTCGTGGACCGTGATCGCCTCCCCGATCTGATTGCCGATGGTAAAAACAGGATTCAAGGATGTCAACGGTTCCTGAAAGACCATGGCAATATGGTTTCCCCGTATCTTCTGCATCCCGGTCTCATCCAGATTCAGAAGATCGGTCTCCTGAAAAAAGACCTTGCCGGCTACGATTTCGCCGGGCGGCACCGGAATGAGGCCCAGGATCGTAAGGGCCGAAACGGTCTTGCCGCATCCGGACTCTCCGACGAGACAGACGGTTTCCCCCGGCCGGATATCAAAGCTGACCCCGTCCACGGCCCGGGCCACCGTGTCCCTTCCCCGGAAATAGACCTTCAGGTCCTGAACGGAAAGAAGCGTGTCGTTCATGAGAAGTGCCTAAAGTGCGCTAAAGTGCCTAAAATGCCTAAAGTTGTATGCTCAGCGTGTTGATTTCTGGATCCCATCATTTCTTCTTTCCGATAGAAGTAAAAATGCCCAACAATTCACTGCATTCTTCATACTCAGATTTCACCTTCTTCCAGGGTAACCAATCTGCTTCAACAATAATTTCCAGCCAATATTGTGTTTCGCTTGCTTCGCTTTCACAAATATCAATCCTGTTATGGAAGTCGGCCCTGCTCCTTGATCGATTGGCTTCACGATAATTGGCGCCTATTGACGTTCCGGATTTGGTTATTTGATTCCGAATCACCTTTCCTTCTTCAGTATTCGGAAGTCCTGCTGACAGTCGGATGATTCTGACTGCGAATTTTCTTGTTCTTTTTTCGAGCTCTTTGCCAAATTG
>CAZACO010000635.1:0-3027 GCA_964483185.1 uncultured Desulfobacteraceae bacterium | reverse complement strand
GTGATAGAAGGAGGGAACAGGGGGGAGGAGATGGGCACCCATGTCGGCGGCCATGGTCATGAGCCTCAGGTGTCCTTTGTGAAGTGGGGTCTCCCTGACCACGAGAACCAGTTTCCGCTTTTCTTTCAATGTCACGTCGGCGGCCCTGACAAGGAGGTTGTTGGTATAGGAGTTGGCGATCCCGGAAAGGGTCTTTATGGTGCATGGTGCCACCACCATTCCATCGGTCAAAAAAGAACCGCTGGCCAGGGTTGCTCCCACATCCCGGTTGTCATAGACATGGTCGGCCATGGCCTTGACCTCGGCAGGGTCATAGGGGGTCTCGATCTCAATATTTCTCTCGCCTGCTTCGGATATGATGAGGTGGGTTTCGATCCCCTTTTCCTTGAGGAGACCGAGCAGTTTGACCCCGTAGATGACGCCGCTGGCGCCTGAGATGCCGACAATGATTCGTTTATTCATAAAACTCCCTTCTTGGGGACACAGATGTTTGCGAGGCCACGCGGATGTTAATAAAATCGTGGAAATCGGAGCTCGCCTGCGTCCATAAATTTTCTGTTTCCACGCATCCTTATTTACTAAAGGACGGCCAGTGCAGCCTTGACAATGGCCCTGGCGAATTCCGGATCCTCCAGATTGGCGTCAACCTCTATGATCTCAATCTCCGGCTTCAGACTCCGCCGGAGTTCCTCTGTGAATATACGGTCTTCTTTGGGGTCATAGGTGGGGTTTCCGGGGATATCTACTGATGACCATCCTTTGAGCGGTATGACAAACGTTACAGGTCCCTTCGATCGATTCACTTTTTCCGCAAAGACACCTGCAACCTGCCTCAACTCATCAGGGGAAAGGCGCACCCAGGTCCGAAATCGGTCCAGGTTATATTTGCGTCGCTCATGGTACTCGGGTTTATATTTGGATTTGGCCGGGGTCATATGGTTCACACTGCATGTAGAAATGATCTGGGGGATGCCCATCTCTCCGGCCGACTCCAGCCGGTGAGGCCCGGCATCTCTCATAAATCCGAAAAGATGCTCACCTACCCCGCCGGGCGTGAGATCGATGACAGCCTGAAAGAAGCCCTGTGAAACCATATCTTCCATGGCCCTGTCTCCCACGCCTGTTGCCGTAAGCCCTATGACCTGGAAGCCCTCTTTTTCGAGTGCCAACCTCACCGCAGTGGCACACCGTTCACACGGCCCGAGCATGGTCATAGCAATAACTTTACTCGTGCCGGCCCTGGGCGATGAGATGGACCCTTGGACCATTCCCGCCAGCGCGCATGCAGCCCTGTCCAGTACGTTCCTGAGGATATCCGTTAGGCCGAATATCTCAATGACCGAGTGAAAAAGGACCATATCCGATGTTCTGATATACCGCGTGGAGAGGCCGGGTATGGAAGCCGTGCAAGAAACCATCAGTTTCGGAACGCCAAAGGGAAGGGACTGCATGATCTCCGTGGCCATGAGGGATCCGGTGGAGCCTCCTATGGAGATAACGCCATCTATCTTGCCTTGTTCAAAGAGTTCCATTTCAAGGCGTTTGGCCCCTGTCAGCATGATTTTGGTAATCTGCTCTCGATCAGAGGATTGATGGATTTCCTCCAGGCTGCTTCCCCCGGCAACGGCCACCTGGGCCGGAACAATCTCCGCTTTGGACGGTCCTTTGCCCCGCATCGCGATGTCCATGATGAGAGGCTTCAGTCCGAGTGACTGAATTTTCTCCTTGAGGTACATCGCCTCTTCTTCTTTGGTATCCAGGGTGGAAATAATCAGGATAGCCTTCTCCATAACCTACTCCCTTGCATCTATTCCGTAAACCCTTCTCAGTCTTGAACCTCACCGGAATATGCCTGCTCTCGAAGAGCGGTACGTCCTCAGAAACTCCGGCTCGGGGGGTCCCGGTGTTTTTTGACCGAGGCGCCCGTGAGATTCAAAAAATTGCGGTTTGCTGCCCAATACTCAAGCTATTATACCGTAAAAGGATTTCAGGATCGCTTGGGCGAAAGCCTCTGTGTCAAGGTCAGCGTCCACCTCTTCCACTTCGATGGCGGGATTCAGTTTCAGCTTTATTTCGTTCACAAAGGCACGGTCTATTTCGGGGTCAAACATATCCGTCCCTCTGGCATCAATTGATGACCACCCGCCCAGAGGAATCACAACCCTCACCGGGCCGCGTGCGCTGTTCAACTTCCGGGCCATCGCACCCGCCACCAAGACCATTTCCTCTTCAGATAATCTGACAAACGTGCGTGACGCATCATAGTCATGCTTTTTGCGCGTGTAATAGTCCGGTTTATACTTGGATTTTCTTGGGCTCATAAGGTTTACACAGGCCAGGCTAATCACCTGGGGTATCCCGGCATTTCCAGCGGCCTCAAGTCGAGTCGGGCCTGCGGCCCTATCTGAACCAAGGAGTTGTTCCCCGACTCCCCCAGGCGCCAAATCGATGACCGCCCTAAAGACAGCCCCGCCTTCTATGATCTCTTCCATGGCTCTATCGCCGGTGCCAACGGCATGAAAACAGATAACCTGGAACCCTTCCTTTTCAAGTTGTTTTCGGACGGCTGTGCTGCAGATCTCGCACATATTGAACTGCGTTAACGCGATTCGAGGTCCTGCGTCTTTTGCCGGTGCGAATATGGACACATGGGTCGTCCCTTCCACCATCCCGCAAACCCCTCTTGCGGCCCGTGAAAGCACATCTCTCAATACATCGCTAAGCCCCGTGATCTCCACAACCGAGTGCATCAGATTAATATCCGCTGTGCCTATGTATCTTGATGAGAAGGCCCTGACAGCGGCTGCACTGGAAACGGCAAGCTTGGGTACGCCAAAAGGGAGTGACTTCATGATACGGGTTCCCGTAAGGGTTCCCGTGACTCCTCCTATGCCAACGATACCCGATAGGTTGCCGGCACTGTGCAGCTCCCTTGCTCGCTCTATTTTTTCCTCCACGGTATGGTTAATCGCCTCCTGACGGGTCAAGGTGGGCGATGCATTCAATGTGTCCCTTATGCTGATATCC
>CAZACO010000634.1:0-3028 GCA_964483185.1 uncultured Desulfobacteraceae bacterium | reverse complement strand
TGAGCCGGAATGGTCTCTTCATCTCGAACTCCTGTTCAAGTTCGTGTTCGCTAAGGGCTCGCGCAAAAATAAGAGCAGGCGCTGTGCAGGGACGTCGCCTTCCTGATATTTGTGTGCCATATTCCAATTCTCAGGACTACAGTTCATACCGCGTCATGACCCCGTGCAGCTTCATTGCGGGAAGCTTATGGAATTGAACGAATGTGGGCGCAAGTTTTCTGATCAGGGCGAATATCTTGATGAAGATATCCGTAGAGGATATTTCCTGCAGTCCATAGAAGATCGTATTTCCCACGATGCCCTCTCTTTGAAATATACTGTCCAGATCAACGACTTCCATATACCCTGCCCGGAGTGTGAAGAGCCGGAGTCCTTTTGTGTCGGATTCAGAGAAATGGCATGAAATGCCGAACGGATCCGTTGTGTTTTCTATGGAAACGATCACGTTGTCTTCATAAATGATATTATTGTTGAACATCGTACGCACAATATAGGGGGAAATAATCGTGACATCCCTGGAAAAAAAGAGCGCCGTTCCATCAAGGTTTGCACCCTCCTGATATTTCTCGCTGAATGTTTTCTTGAAGCTGCTCAAGGGTACGAACTTAAAAGCATTGTAGAGCTTCTTCTTGCCATAATCGTAAATCAGGATAATGGCTAAGGGAAAGGCTGCAATGACCAGCGACCAGTAGCCGCCATGCGGAAATTTGTTAATATGTGACACCAGAAATAATATATTGATCAGTGTAATGATCAAGGAGATGATCATATGAATTTGCTTATGCTTAAGGTAAAAGATCCAGGCCATCATAATCCCGGTTATGGTCATCGTTCCTGTAACGGCCAAGCCGTATGCCGCGGCAATACGGTTTGAATGCTGAAAGAAAAACATGATTAACAGAACGGCCAATAACAATATCCAGTTGATGAATCCAACATAGATCTGGGACTGCCTGTGGCGGGATGTATAATCCACGTTCAACGCCGGGAGAATGCCGGTGGTGATTGCCTGATAGACAATGGAAAAGACGCCGCTGATCATTGCCTGTGACGCAATGGCGGTTGCCATGATGCTCAAAATCAGAAACGGCACATAAAGGAGGGGATTCTGGTCGTAGAACATTTCAAAGAGTACATAGTTTGCCTTGGGATGGTCAAACATAAAAGCACCCTGACCAAGATAATTCACAATTAATGCAGGAATAACAAAAAAGGCTGCGTTAATGATCGGCTTTCTTCCCAAATGGCCCATATCCGCATACAACGCCTCGCCCCCTGTTGCACAGAGGATAACCTCGGACAACACAATGAACGCCGCCATCCCGTTATGGCTCATAAAATAAACCGCATGATAAGGATTAATGGCGTTCAATATGGCCGGTGCTTTTGCAATGGAAACGAGCCCGGAAACGGTCAGGCACAGAAACCAGCAGGCCATTATGGGGCCAAATGCGCCGGAAATTTTCTCTGTTCCCTTCTTCTGAAATGCGAAAAGGACGATGGCAATGACACCCGCAATAATAAGCAATGCTGCGGTGTGGTCTGCGATTCCGGATATTTGCGGTATTAGGTGAAGGCCTTCAACCGCACTGAGAATACTGATTGCCGGCGTAATGACGCCGTCGCCGAAAAAGAGCGCAACCCCGATGAAGGACAGGATGGTAATCATACGAATCTTTCTTTTTGATTTTACCATGGGGCTCAGGATTTCACACAATACAATGGTGCCGCCTTCACCCTTCTTGCCCAGACTCATGGCGAGCCAGGCATACTGAACCCCCACAAGGAGAATAATGGTCCATAGAATCAGAGAGAGCACACCGATGGTTTGGGCCTCTGTGGGGGTGGTAATGAGAAATATGACCGTAAGGGTATAAATCGGACTGGTTCCGATATCACCGAACACCAGGCCCAAAGACTGGAGAACCCGTTTGGGCATGCCGGCTTGTGCGTTGTTTGTATCCATATGAATACACCGTGAAGAGTGAATCTCCGGGACATCCATTTGTAAATAAGTATGATACAGAGTGCGAGACAGTTATTTAATTACAAATGGATGTCCCCTGCGCAACACAAATGGATGTCCCCTGCGCAACACATAGATATGCAATTTTTCATGACCGTCCCCATATCACAGGCACTCTCTCCCCGTTCGTGGTAGACCCGGGGCGGCACCAACTCGTGGATGGCGAAATGCTCACATCTGTACATCGGCTGCCTCCGATAGATAACCCACAAACCCCGCAGTTAGCGCAATTTGCATTGTAAGAGTAGATGGTTGATAATAAGGCATGAGACGCTATTTCAGACGAAGGTGCCTTCATGCTTCATTAATATGTCGAGTTAGTTACTTAGTGACGGACGTCCCCCATTACACATTACATAATGCCTCCTTTTAATGAGAAGAGTAGATAAGAATTTGGTTTTTGGGAGACTTTTGAATATAAGGAGACCCAATGGGGACGTCCAGTTAGTAAGATATGTATTCATTGAATGTCCCCATTCCCCCAGTAACCACTTTCCCCGTCCATTGTGTTTATTGTTGATTCGACACCAATATGTTATTAAGACCCAAATTGGTACGGCCATCGGTTGAGCTGTGCCGCCGCGACAAAGGTCGGATACCAGCGATTGGTTATCTATGGGTAGTATGTCTTTATTCTGTTACAATTTCTCACATCGAAATGCAGCCAGGACACGCCCAGCTCGATGCTGCCTATCAGCTCGAAATCTGGATCCCCGGGATGGGCTAAAATGTCCTGACGCACCTCCTCCGCGGTCTTTTCCGAAAAAAGGCAGTCGGCCGCACGACCGAAGGTATGCTGGCTGAACGGGGAGTAGAAAGGGCTGTCCTTGGTGCGCAGTCCGCTCCATTCCCTGTCTCTGCCCCAATGGTAGTTGTTTACCGTCAGGGTGCCGTATCGTCGCCTTAGACGGTCCAGCGTGATAAGAAGCCGCTCGTCAAGCAGCTCCCAGGCACTCTCTCCCCGTTCGTGGTAGACCCGGGGCGGCACCAACTCGTGGATGG
>CAZACO010000633.1:0-3028 GCA_964483185.1 uncultured Desulfobacteraceae bacterium | reverse complement strand
CCCCAACTCCTATGCCTAAGGCGTCTTGCTATAAACACGTTTCCAGGCCCAGGGCTGCGTCCCTTGGTGTCTCGGGCGCTGTTTTCCTCCTCGGTCTGATCTTTGCTTTTTCAGCCCGGGCCGACCGCCCCTTCCCGAAGCCGGAGGGCCTTGTCAATGACTTCGCCCATGTGATTTCCCCGGCATATAAGGAAAAGATCACCGCTGTAACAGGGGCATTGCTTCGAGAGACCGGAATCCCTGTCGTTGTTGTCACCCTGCCGGACATCGGAGGGGCTGAGTATAACGACTATGCGAACCGCCTGTACAAGGCCTGGGGAATCGGGAAAAAGGGAGAAGACAAGGGTGTCCTCATCTTTGTGACCGTCAAGGAGAGAAAGATGCGGATTGAAACCGGGTATGGCGTGGAGGGGATACTCCCCGACGGTCGGGTCGGAGAGATCCGGGACCGTTACATGGTCCCTTATCTCAAACAGGACAAATTCGGCGAGGGGGTATTTGCGGGGGCACTGGCCGTGTCCCGGATCATAGCGAAGGATGCAGGGATCGAGTTAGCAGGTCAGATGCCGAAAAAATCGGTCAAGAAGAAAGCGACCGGGTTTTCCCTATTCCCGATACTCATTATACTCATCATCGTGATGCTGATATCCAAAAGACGAGGCGGGTCCTGGCTCTTTTTTCTTCCCCTCCTTTTCGGCCCGGGTAGCGGGGCCCATGGATCCAGATACAGTAGCGGCGGAGTCGGTGGGAGTTTTGGGGGTTTCGGGGGAGGTTTCGGTGGATTTGGGGGCGGTATGAGCGGCGGCGGGGGCGCAGGCGGAGGCTTTTGACCCCGCGCGGAGGAGCAGTTATGGGAAAACATCCAAAAGATCCAAAATCGATATTTCCGGATATTACCGGTGACTACAAGGCCCTTTTTAGGGACGACCTCGTCAGTATCATCCTCTACGGCAGCGCAACAGGAAAGGATTTCCGGCCCGGAAAATCGGACATCAATTTCATGATCGTGTTGACAGAAGAAGGGATAAAACACCTTGACCACGCCTTTGACGTGGTAAAAAAATGGCAAAAAAGAGGTGTGGCCGTGCCGCTCTTTTTAACCGAAGAATATGTAAAGACATCCTTGGATGTGTTCCCGATCGAGTATCTCAATTTCCAGCACAATTATGTGCAGGTTTTCGGAAAGGAGATCCTCAGGGATCTGGAATTCAACCCGGAATTCCTGCGGCTTCAGTGTGAACGGGAGATCAAGGGCAAACTCCTCCTGTTGAGGGAGGCATTCATCGAGACAGCAGGAAAGGGAAAGGCCCTGAAAGCCGTGATCGAAGAGGCTATCCCTGCCCTGATCGCCATCTTTGAGGCCCTTCTGCACCTTAAAGAGGTGGCTGTTCCCGGGAAAAGACGTGAGATCATCAGGGCAACGGCTGAGGCCTTTGACATAGATGTCGGCGTATTTGAAGGCCTCCTTGATATCAAGGAAGGAAAATCTCGGCTCAGTGATGAAGAGAGTTTTACGTTATTTAAAGAGTGTCTAAAGGAAATGCGGAGGCTCTCTAAGACAATAGATTCGTTTAGGGTGCAAGGAGGGTAAAATATGGGCAAAGGACTGAAGACCTTGCTGATCGTTTTGGGGATACTCCTCATCATCGTTATAGGCATCTACTCATACCTGAAAGGAACATACAATACCCTTGTGACCATGGATGAGGGTGTCAAGGGGGCGTGGGCCCAGGTGGAAAACCAGCTTCAGCGCCGTTACGACCTGATCCCCAACTACGTGGAAACGGTCAAGGGCTATGCCAAGCACGAAAAAGAGGTATTGGTGAAGGTAACCGAGGCCCGTGCAAAGGTGGGCGGCGCCGCCACACTCAGCGATAAGATGGAGGCCAACAATCAACTGACGTCTGCACTCGGGCGGTTGCTGTTAGTGGTTGAGCGGTATCCCGAACTCAAGGCCAACACCAATTTTATCCGTTTGCAGGACGAACTGGCCGGTACTGAAAACCGCATCGCCGTTGAGCGGCGGCGGTTCAATGAAATGGTCAAGGCCTATAACATCAAGATACGACATTTCCCCACGAACATTATCGCAGGTATGTTCGGGTTTGAAAAAGCGACCTTCTTTGAGGTCCCAAAGGAACGGCAGGAGGCGCCGAAGGTCAAGTTTTAGTCAGCGTCTTTTCAGGTAATAGTCCTCAATCCTGTTCAGGACGCTGACGTAATTCTGCTGGAATTCAAATTCGGGGTGACACGCGATCTCATCTCTCAACGGCTCGATAAAGGGGAATATATTGAGACCGTAACTGTTTTTCCCCAGCCTGTCTGCCTGATAAACGATCAGAACACAATAATAGCTTACTAAAAGCCTCAGACGCAACGGCCGCCGGAAGAGATAGGCCCGCCCCCCGGTGGTGTTCAGAAAAAATCCTGCATACCGATAGGTTACGTCAAAGGAGGGGCGTACGTTTTCGGGATTAGAGCAAAGATCCCCCAACATAAACCATCTGTAGAACATTTCCAGATTCAATTCCATGGTGTCGCGCTCGTTTGCAGCTACCTCTTTGAATAAAAGCAGGTCCCTCAGTTCCAGGGCGCGGGAGAAGTAATAAATATTTGTCAACATGATGGCCGGGTGCATCCCCTCCCCGGCGGGCAATGGCGGCCGGGCGGCCAGCCGTTTGAGTACCTGTTTGAACTTGGCGTAGATATTTGTTTTCAAGTCCAGTCTTTTGATGTACTTCTCAGAATTGAGGTAATTGAAAAAATCGGCTATGTACTCCTCAATTAGGGCACAATAAATCTTGTCTGCCGAGGCTTTTCCGAATAGGTCCTGTTTACCTGGTTCAAATAGGCGTTTTACCTGTCCGTCAGTCCTGGTAGAATCGCCTTTGGCTGATTCCGATACGCGTTCTGCCTGTCCGTCGGTTCTGGTGGAGTCAGCTTTGCCTGATTCAACCAGGCGTTTTATCCGGTTGTCGATTTTGACAAAATCCTCTTTGCCTAACTCAGACAGGCGTTCCATCTGATC
>CAZACO010000632.1:0-3036 GCA_964483185.1 uncultured Desulfobacteraceae bacterium | reverse complement strand
CTGGCCGATAAATCCGAACTGAATCCGGTCAAGGTCGCTCTGAGTTCTTCGGCCTTCTCTTTCAGATCCCGGCCCATAGTTTCCTGCCGTTCTGTTTCCGCCTGGTCCAGATCCGCCTTGAACTGTGCCAGCCCCGATGTGAAGGCCTCTAATTGGGATTTCAAAGTGCTCCACATCTCTTTCCGGGCAGTCCCGAACTCCCTGAGTAAACCCTGCGTGTTGAGATTGGCAATCTCTTCACGGCGTTGAGAGATCTTCACCAGAGCTTCATCCTTCCGCAGCTTCTCGGCCTCTTCCAGATCCGCCTTGAATTGCGATACCTCGGACGTGAAGGCCTCTAATTGGGATTTCAAAGTGCTCCACATCTCCTGTCGAGCAGTCCCGAATTCTTTTAACAGATCCCGGGTGCCGCCGAGCACGAACTTTAAATCCTTTCTGCGTTCGGCCACCTCGGCCTGTGCCTCCTCTTTCCGGAGGCTTTCCGCCTTATCCAGATCAGCCTTGAACTGCGCCAGCAATGACATGAAGTCTTTCAGATCCGATCTGAGCCTGTCGCCCATCTCTTTGAATTCAGCGCGGATCATCTCCACCCGCTCCTTGTGTGCCCCGCCAAGATCCGCCCTGAAATCTTTCAGTCCGGAGATGAAATCCTCCATGTCTGATTTCAGATTGCGCCACATCTCTTTCCGGGTATTTTCAAAGTCGTTGACCAGGTTCAGGGTGTCGTTCCGGAGATTGGCGATGTGTTGAGCCCTTTCGGATATCTCTTCCTGGGCCTCTGCTTTGCGACCTCTCTCTGCTTCATCCAGATCAGCCTTGAACTGCCCCAGCCCGGACCTGAAAGTGTTCAAATCGGATCTCAGACTGTCGCCCATCTCTTTGAGTTCCGCCTGCACCGTCTCGGCCCGCTCCCTGTTTGAGGCTCCAAGATCCGCTCTGAACCCCGTCAGTTTGTCCGCTGTTTCGGCCTTTATCTCCGAGATGCTTTTCACCCGCTCTTCGTAGGCATCTGCAATCTCTTCCGCTAACCTTCTCATATCCTGTGCTAACATGGGGCATCCTCCTTTGACCATCCGGTCATGAGTAAAGACATGCTTGAGATTTCATGTTTCATGAGAAGGGGGTAAAATGCTACGCCCGATCGCATCTTCAAGGACGCCTTGCAGGTTTCTGTGTGCGAATCTGATCTTGAGGGATGCAGATTGGCGTGATTAGTCCAAAGTCCAAGGTCCGAAGTCCAGCGATAGTCATTGGACATTTGTTACGTTTCAGGTTGCGGGTTTATTGAGTTTCTTGAGTTGGTTGGGTTGCTTGCGTTTATTGGGTTACTGGGTTCATTCAGTTCACATTTCACGGTTGCGAGTTTTTCAATCGTCAATTTTACCCCGTGAAATCCCTTTATCTTTTCGATTTCATCGGGGCGTCAATATTCAATATTCAATCCAAAGGGCTACTGACAACCAGCCACGGCCTGCCACTGGCTTTGAACCTTGCTTCGTGCCAGGTCAAGATCTTCCAGCATGCGGCCAAGCTGGGTCTCTCGCGTATCCTGCTGGACTCTGAGGGATTTGAGCATGAGCTTGAAGTCTTTTATCCTCACGTCCTCTCCCTTGTTCAGAAGCTGTTTGATGGCCGCTTTCAATTCTTCCTGCTCCACCTGAATACGTTTAAGGGCCTGGATAACGCCGGTCTCCCGTTCCTTCTGGCGTTTGAGGATGTCATCTCTGATCACATCCATGTCCTTGAGGTTCGAGCGACCGCCGGAGACAATGATCTTCCTGAGCCGGTCGATCATCTCCATCTCTTCGTCTTGAAAGCGGCTAAGCACCTCTTCGGCCTCCAATTGATGAAATTGCCGTCTTTCGGTGAAATCAGCCATCATCCGGTCGAAATCCCTCTTCCGCAGACTCTCTCCTTGAGCAAGGTTATTCCTCAACCGCTCGATCATCTCTTCCAACTCCAGTTGAAAACTTCTGAGAAATCCATAGGCCTGCTCCATCAAACCATTCACTGTCCTCACACGCATTTCATAGGAGTCGATCACGCTATTTGCCAATGCCCTTAATTCTTCCCCGGTTTTCACTTTTCCACCCCCGAGACTCGTCAAATTGTTTCGACTGTGCGGTTAGGCATTTCACCGCAGAGGCGCAAAGTTCGCAGAGGGAAAATATGTTTTCTTTTCTGCTGAGAGGCCAGAAAAGAAAAACTTTTGCGCCATAGTGACAGCTAAGACAACAGCAGGGAACATAAGTACGCAATGAGATTGTGGCGTTGCCGTGAGGCTTATCATTATTTGTTTTCCTTCCTCTCAAAGGAAAACAATAAAGAAGAGATCTCTGCGTCCTTTGCGTCTGCGGTGAGATACCATTCCCTAATGCCGATCCTCTTTATTGAGCAGATACCTCACCAAAAAAAACCGCAAATAACTCGGACAATTACACCGACCTGAAAACATGGAAGGGAGTATTGTCAGACGTATTTACGGTCTTCCAATCATACGGATAGAGATTTCAGATATGCTCAAGACGTACGCTGTAAAATCCTTTTTCTCCGGAGAGGGGTTGATAACGCCTCTCTGATCTCAAGGATACCTGGCAATCTCCCTTCAATTGTGAGTGATCTAAACCAACTTTATGCAGTCGCAGTGAGACCGACGGCCTCGGCATACTTGAGATAGGTCTCTACACCGGCCACCACGGCCCTGGCCTCAACGGCCAACAGCTCGATGCCCACCAGCGAAACCCTGGCCCACGCATCCACCACAACACCCTTGTCCAGAATCCTGTCGACAACCTCTGCCAGACTCGAGGATGCCATCGCTTTTTCCATCGCCATAATGAAATCTCCTTTCTCTCTTTTGGGTTATGATTCCTAATTTTCCGTTGACATCTGGATTCTCTTGTCAATACGACCCAACTGACGCTGGGTCCTACGCGGTTGCAGTGAGACCGACGGCCTCGGCATATTTGAGATAGGTCTCAACACCGGCCACCACGGCCCTGGCCTCAACGGCCAACAGCTCGATGCCCACCAGCG
>CAZACO010000631.1:0-3043 GCA_964483185.1 uncultured Desulfobacteraceae bacterium | reverse complement strand
TTATGTCTCACACCCGCTTCGCTAGAGGCACAGAGATCACAGAGATAGAAACGTTCTTTGCCTGATTTTTTGACCCCGTTAAATTGGAACTAAAATTTAACGGGGCAGGTATCCAAAATCAGGCAAAACAATCAACCTTCGGTTGGATGGTCAAAAAGGCGGACGAGAGTTATCGGATGTATCCGGGCTTAGGCAACCTATTGCATTTCATCTGGACGCTCCACTTAAGGGTTTTGCCCAAAACCTGTGTGTTCCCCGTGGGCTCTGTGAGAGAAGAAAGACCTTTTAGTTGACTCCATGATAGCAAGAAAAATAAATTAAATAAATTAAAAGCTTGACTTATTTTTTGTATTAGTCTAAAATATATTAAATTTTGATAATATATTTTGTTTTAATAATGATAAGAAGTACTTACCGATAATATTCTAAAATTAATATTCCATTTAATCGGTTTAAAAGGTGGGGGCATTGAATTTCCTCCGTCTTTCAACCCCGAGAAAGGGCGTTCCCATGAAGAGGCCACTCAAAATGCCTTGAGCATGCTCCCGATAGGATGGGGATATTCTGTGGGGAGCTTGACGTAACATGGCGAAAAAAGGTGTTTGTATCATAGTTTAAGGCTGCAAGAAGCGGTTTTCTTGTTTGGTATCTTTTTCCCTCCCTTTTAGGCCGCTTATCCTTTCATTATGTTTTTGTTTTTCAGCCGCATCTTACTATCCGGGCAAGATATATCTTAATCGATGGTAGCCCCACTGCTATCAGTAACCCATTAGGATCAAATGGCTTTCGTTTTCGGAAGGGGCCTCCCATTCCTGGACCATGGAGACCTACATCATTAACCCTATCGAATCGAGAGGAGTCAAGATGAAAAAAGAATATATAAAACCGTTTGCATGGGGAATGGCTGTCGGCATGGTTGTGTTGCTTATTGTCATTTTCTCGGCGGGATGGGTGGTAACCAGCAGCTCTGCCAAGGCCATGGCTCAAGACATCTCCGAAAATGCCGTGCTCGAACGGTTGGGGCCGATTTCTGTGGCACAATTCATGCAGGACCCAAACAGGGAAGCGAGACTCAAGGAGTTGAAAGAAACAGACTCCTGGAAGAGAAGCGATTACGTAGAAAAACAGGGTTGGGCGACAATGCCCGGCGAGACGGAAGCAGACAGGGACGTTGCCAATGAGTGCACCAGACGGCTCATGGCCCTCAAAAAGTAAAGGCATATCAAACACTACACTCTTAAGACCCCAGATCATACGGTCACGAGGGTAGGACCGATATACGAA
Source organism: uncultured Desulfobacteraceae bacterium (assembly GCA_964483185.1). GTDB lineage: Bacteria > Desulfobacterota > DSM-4660 > Desulfatiglandales > Desulfatiglandaceae > CAZACO01. The sequence continues at coordinate 1,759 of CAZACO010000631.1, read as the reverse complement.
TAGTAAGGCATTCAGAGGTTCGGGGTTTCCCGCTGAAAGCGGGATTCATGGTGGTCACTCTGCAACCTTTGAACCTCTGAACCTTTGAACGGTTATCACTGATATGCGCCATTCGGTTGTCTCTCTCCATGATGTTATAGGACCATTCATGGGCAAAAACAAAAAAATCTAACTTATATAGAACAGAATAAAGGGCAAGAATGAACGAAGGTACACGGAATCTATTAGAACTGAAACTCAAGAAGATGCTTAACCACCTTGATCAAGCCAAGGCCAAAGAAAAGGAGCCGACCCCTCCATCAGGCACCGGCAATATTATCCGCCGAAGGGCGGGCAAGAAAGAAAAGCGTTTTTCTGGCTGCACATAACAAAGGACATCGCCATTCAGGTATCGGATTGAGGAAAGTTATCCCCTGAGTCGAAGATCCCGCTTTTGCGGGAAAGGAATTCCCTGATCCGGAGATTTTGAGAAGGTAGAAGCAAGGCTTTTCTTTCAAGTCCCCTTCAGTAACGAGCAACTCACTCAGCAGCATCCAAGGCTCTGTTCAGGTCCTCGCAGAGATCCTCACCGTACCTGAAATGTTATCATGCCGGAGAAGTTGCTCATCTGACGTTTGGCGAGTTCATGCTGCGGATGGGAAGCGAATCCGGGACAGGCCACCTATGCCCTTATGGATGTTATTTCGAAAGTATTATTTTTGATGCTTCTTCCTTTAAGGCCTTTATTTGCATCGGCTTTTCCAGATATGTAACTCGGTTTTCATCAAAAAATGCCTGCCGTTCCGGTGAAGTATCACCGGTTATAAAAAGAAATCTATTTTTTAATTTAGGAAATTTTGCCACGGCGTTTTTGAAAAGAGAGAAACCATTCATTATCGGCATATTAATGTCAGATACTACCAATTTGTAAAATTTATCCTCAATCAACTTGAGCGCTTCCTGGCCATTATGAGCAACATCAATGTTACCTGAGCCGTCGAGAAGCGTTTTTACAAGGTCAGTAATGGATTGTTCATCATCAACGATTAAGATGTTTTCAACCCATAGAGGTGGTATCTCTCTGAGTTTATTTATTAAATCGGGTTGGATGTCGACTTTAGTTAGAAAGGCTTCAATTTCTTTCTTGTGTGCTTCTATTCTTGCTGCAGGATATATGAATTCACTGGCTTGTTCTTTAAGTGTATTGGCAACGTAGAAAAAAATATCATTCCACTCTGAAAGTTCTGCCTCGATTATCTTTTGGATTATCTCATCCTTAGAAATCGTATGACTCACTAACCCATCCTTGATGTCGGATATATATCTGAGGATTTCGCCGCATCTTGCTTCATCAATTGAAATAACAGGCGGTGGAGCAGGCTTCGATCCTAAAAATTCTGCTGCACTCCCCATCACATGGTAATGCCATGCTTCATCTTCAGCAACCTCCTCAAAGAATTTTTTAAATTCTGGGTCATCGGCATAGATTTCAGCGGCCTGCAAATAAACTTCACCCGCCATATGTTCCATTTTTCTAAGCCATTTAATAAGGTCCTTCATGATACCATCCTGTCAATTTATAGACAACGCCTTGAGCTGTACTGGGAATCTATGAGGCATGACACGTGAGCATCGCGTTTCCGGATAAATTGCCATGGGCCCGCCGGGGTCTCCATGAAAGTATAGCCTCCAGCATCTATCTCAAAGAGTGGTATTGCCTTGGATATAGGCAGAACAAAACTCCCGCCTCTTGCAGATAAGAAATGGGGTTTTGGGCTAG
>CAZACO010000630.1:0-3050 GCA_964483185.1 uncultured Desulfobacteraceae bacterium | reverse complement strand
ACTCACCCCGGTTGAAGGATAAGACCGCAAAGGTATCCTTCTGCCCCACGCCCAGGTCCTTGAGCCCGTTGGCGAAACGGCACGACCGGTCATTCCACTCTTTGAAGGTGAATTCCTGGTTTTTGTCCTGCCATCCCAACTTATCCGGATAATTGATGGCATTCATCTTGACCATCGTCCCTGCATGCATCCATTTGCTGATGTTCATTTTAATCCCTCCCTCTTTTATGTTCAAATAATCGCGATGTTACCGGGTCGCTGTGTCCATGGCAAAGAGCGCTGCACCCACGGCACCGGTCAACTGAGGATACTCGGGGACCAGGATGTCATGGGAGGTAATCTCTTCCACCATGCTCACCAGAACCGGGTTGTGCGCCACCACCCCCCCGGTCATGACCACCCGATCCGTCAGGGAATCCATCTCGAGGACCCTCTTGATCACCGAAAAGAAAAGCCCTTTTACAATATCCGGCACCTTTTTCCCCTGCCGGATCTTCTCTAATACCTCGGTCCCTGAAAAGACCGTGCAATAGCTTCCCAATTCCACCATCTCTGTGGATTGCCGGGCCAAGGAATCCATCTCTTCCAAGGGGATATCCAGGCGGGCGGACATCTCTTCAAGAAAGGCCCCGGTCCCTGCCGCGCATTTCCGGTTCATCTTGAAGTTGACCCGCCGGCCCTGGTCGTCCAATTTGATGACCTTGTTATCCTGACCGCCGATGTCAATAATGGTCATGGCCATGGGAAAATAGTGATAGCAGCCTTTGGCATGGCACCCTATCTCTGTCTTGGTCTCGTGGCTGAAGGCAACATTTTTGCGGCCGTAGCCGGTGGAGATGCAGTAGGCTATCTCCTCTTTCGAGGCCCCGGCCATATTTAGAGACGCTTCCAGGCAGATCTCGGCCGTCTCGGTAAAATCGGTCCCGGATTTTTTGACTGCGTGACCGATCAAATTTTTTGCCGCATCCAGAAGAGCCACCTTGGTGCGGGACGCTCCCACATCGACGCCTGCGAAGAGCGGGTTACGGGTGGGGGGCTGCTTGTCGGTCATATTCCATAGCCTCAGATAAAACTTTAGAAATCGTCAAAACAGAGGGCCCTAACTCTCCTCCAACTGCTCTATGAAGGCCTCGATATTGGTCTTGGCCTGTTCCTCGGAATAACACCTCAGATCGCACAGGTCCCCATTGATGGTCAGGACCGGAATGCCTAATTTTTTGCTGAGCCTCTCAGGCATGCCATATCGATTATTGGAGTTGTTGGGGCACGTCTTGGCATCGTGAAAGAGGATCCCGTCGAATTTAAACTTGTTGAAGCATTCCGTGATGTATTGTTCCTTGAAAGGCTCGTCCCTGACAATGAAGAGCTCAGTGTATGCTACGGCCATGCTCTCGAAGGGGTCTGCCGGGTCAAGCTGGTCAAATATCCAGCTATTGCAATAGGTTGAGGCAACGACACAGGTCTTGAGGGAATTGAATTGTTCGGAGAGAGCCCTGAGCTTACCCCAGATCGGCATCCCTTCCCAGTAAAGTCTATGCCTTTCTCCCTCTACCGCTGCCACGCCATCCTTGACCCTTTGATCGAGTTCTGGCAGGAGGAGTTCATAGTATTCCACCCCTTCCTTCGTGCCCCGGGCCACAACGGCCGGCCCCATATGAATGGTTGCGTCGAAAAAGGTCCATGGAGACGGGATCGCGGCCGCGGCCTCAAGACAGGCCCGCCACAGCTCGGAGGTACGCCTCGAATAGCCGACGGCCTCCTTGAACCGGTCCATATCGAATTTCTCGCCGCTCACCGCCTCCAGCTGGGGAACCAGTTCCTCTATCTGCGCGGCAATATCCTTTATCTGGGTAGGCCCGATATCACTGATGTCTCTATGGGTATGCACCCCTACCAGCGGCACCTTGAGTTCCCTTGAGTACCACGCAAACCAGTCCTGCACATCCCTGCACTGGTTGGTGTTGAAGACAAGCACATCCGGTCTGGGGACCGACTCAATGTTGTAGGCCATTTTCAGGGGGGTCTTCTTCTGCAGGTAGGAACCCACGTCACACGTCAGATAGGAACAGATGTCAGGTGAATACCCCAAGGCATTGGTATAGGGGATCAGGTCTGTTGCCATCCGCGTGGCCCCCAACATGGCGCCATGATTTTCCGGATAATAGACCAAAAAACCCATGCCCCGCAGAAGTTCGGCAGGTCCGACACTGGTGCACCAGGCGATTTTCCTGGAACCGGTCTTGACCGCCTCATCCATTTCGTAAAAGTGGTCTGCCATGATCTTTTTACAGACCTCGGCTGCTGCGATTTTTTTTCTTGTGGTCTTCTTTTCTTCGGACATATCTTCTCCGTTTTAAGGATCGTCGATTGAAAAATCAGGGCCCGTAACCTGAAACCCGTAATCGGTGTTCAGTGCAACCCGGAACCAGCATCCAACATTCAGCATTCAGCATCCAGTATCCAGAAACCAGTATCCAGCATCCAGCATCAATCTTCCATCTGTTTTGCCACGATCTCCGTAATATCCATGATCTTGATCTTTCCCCGCTCCTGCTTGGGTATGGCCTTGGCCCCTTTCCTCAGGTTGTCCTTGCAGGCCGCACAGCCGGAGACGATAATCTCAGCGCCAACGGCCAGGGCATCTCTCACCCGCTCGGCTGCCATCTCCACGGCCATATCCGGGTTATTGGCCAGCACGCCGCCCCCGCCGCCGCAGCACCGGGCCTGGAGCCGGTTCCTGGCCATCTCCACAAATTCAAGGCCGGGGATCGCCTTCAGGATGTTCCTCGGTTCCTCGAAGATCTGAAAGGCCCTTCCCAGGTCGCAGGGATCATGATACGTGACCTTCTTTCCGAGTTCTCCCTTGAAGGTTATCTTTCCGTCATTGATCAGTTTCTCCAGATAGTGGACCGAGTGGTACACCTCCATTTTAAGGTCTCCGACCTCTGGATAGATCTTCTTGAAGGTCTTGAAACAGCCGGCACAGGGGGTCACCAGCTCTTTTGCGCCCGTGGCCTTGATTCTTTCAATAACCTTCTCGGCATGGGGTT
>CAZACO010000629.1:0-3055 GCA_964483185.1 uncultured Desulfobacteraceae bacterium | reverse complement strand
TAAGTCTTTCGACCTTCTTCTCCCAATGGGGCAGCGTTATAAAGGCCATTTTGCTTCCTACGGCTTGTGCACCGATCATGGCGGCCTTGGCAGGGCCCACCACTGGAATATCTACCAGCGCTTCAAGCACATCGAGGCCGGGATCACCAAAACACCCTATCACGGCACCGTCAAAGCCTTCTTTCTCCGCCTGGATCACCCCTTCCACCATTTCCACTGTCCTTAGCATGTCCGCATACATGTGCCCGACAATCGAATACTCAAATTCGCTGGTCCCTCTTGTGGGCGCCTTAATAACAAGTTGTGTATCGGGTCCACTAACCTTTTCCCAATTTGCCTTGAGTCGATCGTAGAACACTTCCGGACCGCTAACCGGTCTGGGGAATTCATACCATATCTTCATCTTCAACCCTCCTTGTCTGGACCTTTAACCTTAGTCATAACAGCTGTGAACCAAGACAGGCCCCACCGTTACCTTTTCATTTTGAAAGGCCTGGCATCCGACACCCAATCCTCTCAAAATCAACCCATGCTTCAGGACATTACCCCGAGATGATCCATATAGTCTTTCACGGCCTTTTGAGGTGGAAATTCCGGTTCATAACCCAGTTCATCTTTGGCGAGACGAATGTCAAGATGTCCCTGAGCGGGCACCGTGAAATCGTCCCGTCCTTCTTCAATCTTTATGCGGGCATCGGGAATATACTGCTTCACCATCTCTGCCAATTCTTGTATACGAATCAGGCATCCGCATCCGATATTGAATATCCTGTGTCTTAATCCGTCTGCAAAAAGCGCCAAAACAAGAGAGTGGGCTGCGTCTTTTACGTACAGCAGTTCATATTCCTGACTTCCACGAGGGAATACCGCTTCTTCTCCCCTCGCCGGGTTTTCAATAATATCTGAAAACTTGCCAGACGCGTGATACGAAGATCCGTCGTTGTGACTTCCCAGGCTCGGGCCCCATACCACCGGCCACCGAACGGCTATGAAGTCAATATTAAAATCTCTATTATAGGCAAAAAGTAAATGCTCATTAAAGAGCTTGGTAGCCCCGTAAACAGATGTCGGTTCTTTTGGATGGGTCTCTGGCACCGGCTGACCTTCAGGTGTAGGACCGTAAGCGGCCAATGAACTCGAATAGACCACCCTTTCCACATCCATTATGCGTGCGGATTCTAGTACGTTCAGTGTGCCCCCGATGTTGACATGGTAGGCCCTGACGGGATTCTGTTGTGATGAAGCTGTCAAAAGGGAAGCCAGATGTATGATTCGAGTGACCGTATTCTCCTTAATTGCGGCGAGTAAATCCGTTATACTCGAGACATCTCCCATAAAAACCTTGACGCTATCACCCAGTTCTTTTGGAGGCGCTTGAATGTCAAAGGATACGGGCTTCTCTCCTTTTTCAATGAGTTCCTTCAGGACATAAGCCCCCACATGCCCACTTCCACCGGTTACCATAACAGTCATTTTGAATCCCCCTTTTAAAGCAACGACGAAATGAACAAGAATATGTTTCGTTCTTGCTCTACTTATTTTGATTGAACGAGAGTGAAAGCACAGGATAATCCCCTCTTATGGGAGTTGCCCAAAAAGGCTTTAGCTGATAGACATCCCTACAATATTTGGACGGCACTGAGCCGGAATCTCTTGATGGTTTCTATTATTAGGATTGCCCTTGGGGGACGGGTGCCTGTTTCTAACATGCCTAACGGATTCGTTTTGAAAAAAATCGATTCCCTCTTCACCAACCATGATAGTAAAAGTAATTTGGCATGCACCGAGATGACACATTGATTCCAGCAAGGAACATGCCAAAAGCACAGATCCCTTAACGGACCGAAATAACAACCATATTTAGATACATCATTTCAATTCCACGGCCAACGAATCAAAAATTCATTCTGCTTTTTCATTTATTTACAGGTTGATCCAATAAATTTAAACGGTTATCGGGCTGTTAACTTTCCTTTACATGTTATCCTTTTTGTACAGAATAGTTGTCGTCGTGCAACTCAGATTGAGGCAAAACCATTAAAAAACGATCATACGTTTTTCATCGGTTTATGGATTTTGCGGTAGTCATCCTATCCAGGGTAACCTCTGGACCCAATTCAGGTTGGCTAATACAACGGGTGTATAATTTTGGTATTCGACCAGTTCTATCATGATTCCATAAGACGTCTCAGGATCGAAAAATGCCATCTTCAGATCACCATCTTGTTTTCCTGTACATGTCCCCTTGCCCATAAGCCTCACTTTTTTTGACTCAAGTTCTGATATGGCCTTTTCAATATTCGGTACTTTGAAACCTATTGAGCCGATCCCCTCACCCTTTTCTTTCATATATTTGAGGATACCCAGATTGTCTTCCCCCATCGGCTCAATAATGTTTATACCGGCATCCGAAAATGCTATCTTTATATTCAAACCCGCTATCTCAACTGGCCCGATCCATTTGGTGCCGAGCAAAGATGAAAAAAACGTTACAGAATTTTGCAAATTATCCTGAAATAAAGTGACATTATTGATTCTTTCAGCTTTGATGTTCATCGCCGGTCCTGGTTTTATGGGTGGCTGCATCCACGGCATGTCATGGACCCAGTTAAGACCCGCGACTGCCATAGGAGTTATGTTTCCATACTCAACCAGCTCAAACGGTACGCCATGGGCACTCTCTGAGGTAAATACGGCCGCCTTAACGTCGATGTTCGGCCGAGTTACATAAGACCCTCTTGCTAACAAGACTGCTCCGTTAGCCTCAAATTCTGAGATGGCCTTCTCAATATCGGGTACTCTCAGCCCTAACGTACCGATCCCTATGCCATGTTTTTCTATATATGCTGAAATTCCGAGGTTGTCATCCGGGCTGGTGGGCTGGATGATCTCCATCCCATTTTCAGAAAATGCCGTTCTTATGTTGATCTGCGGTCGTTCAAGAGGACCCACCCACCGGCAATTAAGGATATCAGAAAAAAAATGGGCAGCTTCCTCCAAGTCCGTCTCAAAAACATGAACATGATCGATAAAAGAAATTTGCATCTTGATGTCC
>CAZACO010000628.1:0-3056 GCA_964483185.1 uncultured Desulfobacteraceae bacterium | reverse complement strand
TAGGCGTGCATCAGGTCCTTATTGAAGAGGGTGTGGACATTGACAGGGAATTTTATCTGGGTATGGTTATTGATCGCGCCACGGCCAGGCCTGCAATGATTTTCAGCCAGGCCGGCGGTATGGAGATCGAAGAGGTCGCTTCAGAAACCCCGGAATTGATGTGGAAAGAATCTGTCGACCCCGCATCCGGCTGGAGGGCGCATCAGGCAAGGAATCTGGTTTACAAATTGGACCCGCTTCCTTCGCCTGGGGCAATAAGGTTGCTTATGGGAGCTATGGCTGGCATCTGTAAGATCTTTGAAACCCTTGACTGTTCTCTTGTTGAGATCAATCCTCTGGTCGTTACGACGGAAGGCAAGGTCGTTGCGCTGGACGCCAAAATGAACTTTGATGATAACGCACTATTTCGACAGAAGGAGCTTCTAAAACTTGATGATTTGAAAGATAGGGATCCTCTGGAGTTATTGGCCGAGAAGTATCATCTCAATTATATCCGGTTGGATGGCAATATCGGGGCCATGGTCAATGGCGCTGGTTTAGCCATGGCAACGATGGACCTTATCAAGAGGGCTGGAGCAGAACCTGCAAATTTTTTGGATGTGGGGGGTGGCGCCAGTGAGGAGATGATCGCGAAAGGCTTTGAAATAATTCTTAAAGACAGGCGTGTAAAGGCAATCCTTGTGAATATTTTTGGTGGCATACTGCGGTGCGATGTGCTTGCAAGAGGCGTGGTTGCAGCGGCCGAAAAGAGCCAAATGCGTGTGCCTTTGATCGTCAGGTTAGAGGGCACGAATGTGAAAGAAGGCAGAGAGATCCTTTCGAACTCGGGCGTAAAGTTCTTGGTGGCAAAGGATCTGGCCGAAGCCGCAGGTCTGGTTGCGGGCCAGGTTTCAGGAGAGGCTTGATTATGAGCATACTTGTAGATGAAAAAAGTAGGGTGGTGGTTCAGGGTATAACCGGACGAGAAGGCGCCTTTCATACAAAGCAGATGCTTTCTTACGGGACAAAAGTGGTCGGTGGGGTCACGCCGGGTAAAGGCGGCCAACACGTTGAAAACGTATCTGTTTTTAATACGGTTGACGAGGCCGTAAACAATGAAGGTGCAAATGTGACCTGCATCTTCGTTCCTCCACCCTTTGCCGCTGATGCCATTATGGAAGCTGCCTCCGCGGGTATTGAGGTCATCGTATGCATCACGGAAGGGATCCCCACCCTTGACATGGTGAAGGTGAAAAGCTTTTTAAGTAGCAGAAATGTGGTACTCATAGGTCCCAACTGTCCCGGGATTATCTCCCCGGGAAAGACAAAGATCGGGATCATGCCGGGCCCGATACACAAGCCCGGGCACATGGGGGTTATCTCCAGGAGCGGAACACTGACTTACGAGGTCGTGGATCAATTGACAAGGGCGGGACTCGGCCAATCCACATGCGTCGGTATTGGAGGCGATCCGGTGATCGGGACGACCTTTATTGATCATCTCAAGAGATTCAAAGACGATCCTGAAACAGAAGGGGTTGTCCTCATAGGCGAGATCGGTGGCAGCGCGGAAGAAGAGGCGGCCGATTACATACAGAAGGAATTCAATAAACCGGTCATAGGTTTTGTTGCAGGCCAGACAGCGCCGCCGGGCAAGCGGATGGGCCATGCCGGCGCAATCATCTCAGGCGGTCAGGGAAAGGCGGAAGACAAAATCAACGCCATGCAGGAAGCGGGAATAACCGTGGCATTGGATCTGGGATCATTGGGCAAGACCGCTTTGCAGGTTATGAAAGACCTCTAATCCTTCCCCGAAGAAGACGTTAAGGGTGTCGAACCAGGAATATGAAAATTGGCCTCTATTCTCATATTCCTTCGGTTCGACAACGTAACATGTCACACGCCGTTTCTTAGTCTTTAATCCCGGCAATGTCCTTGGCGAGCTTTTTCTTATAGTCCCAATCGACCAGGCGGTAAAGGGTGCTCTTTTGTGCCTGAGGAGGCCCGGCTCCATGTACCGATTCGACGACGTATCCGACGGAATTGAAACCGAAAAGGAGCGACTGAATCAGATAAACCAGGCGCAATCTGTTTTCAGTGGGAACACCGGGGACACCCTTGAGATATTTATCCACAAATTTTCCGATTTCAGGACTCGCCAATGCCTTTGCACCGGGCGCATCTCCCAATATGCCGCCTGCCACATCAACGGCCAACCGCGCTATTTTAAAGGGGAGCTCGGCCACATTGAGCTTACAGACATTGCCCAAGAGCAGATTCACATAGTATGAGCCTGTTTCCACCTGTTCTCCCTCTAAAGCGGTAGCCAGGCCACAAGAATAGATGGTTTCCGTAAGGGTCACCATGTCAGTGATCTTTTCCCGAATATGGGGCATTTTATCGATACCCGTATACTCAGCAATCAGTTTGGTGGCCCCGATGAGGACATCACTGACGCCCGCCTTGCATCCACCGTAGGTCTGCCTGTGGTTCGCACCGAATAGGGTAGGAATTCTGCCTGCCCATTCCACCTCTTTGTAGAGAAAGACCTTTTCCCATGGGACAAAAACATTGTCAAAGACCAGCAGGGTTTCCTGTGAGCTGAATCTGGGGTTCCCCATGTCCATCGAACCGGGGGCATATTTACGGTCATCCCCAGGATTTCGCCCGTAGATGTGATACAGACCCTCTGCATTTCCGGGGACTGCAGCAGCCACGGCATATTCTTCCTCGCCCTTTCTCATCCCCGCTGTGGGCGCCACAAATGTATAGTGGGCATTGGCAGAGCCGGTCTGGCTGGTTTTTGCTCCCCTGATCACAATGCCGTCGCTTTTTTCTTCCACGATATGGAGCCACATGTCCGGGTCGGCCTGTTGAGTGGGCCTTAGGGATCGATCCCCTTTGGCGTCCGTCATGGCTACGCCGATGTGATAGTCATTTTCCTGCATCTCCTCAAGGAATGTCAAAAAACGCTTATGATATTCAGTCCCCAACGCCTTATCCATCTGGTAAGTTACAATGAAGAGTGCATTGGCAGTATCTAATGTCGTACACCGCTGAAAACAGGTTGCTGTTTT
>CAZACO010000627.1:0-3062 GCA_964483185.1 uncultured Desulfobacteraceae bacterium | reverse complement strand
GGACGTGGATGCGTTTGGAAACTCCCACTTGACCTTATTCGCAAGGGTGCTCTCCGATGCGATGGATGTCGCATTCGTCACATCCAGGCAGTAATACCCCTTTCCGCCCTTTCCGAGACCTCCCACCAACAGATCAACACTGCCCGTGTCGGCCACATAGGGCGTCAGGTCCACATAGTACAGGTGGGCATATGTCGTGCTGGTCAGATGGGACAGGTTGCCGAAGACAAGCCCGGGAACATAGGCAAAAATCTCCTGCCCGTTGGCGGCATCTACGGCATGGAGCATTCCGTCATTGCTGCCCACGTAAATGGCCCCCGCAAAGTAGGTCGCAGATGAGTGAACAATGTCACCTAGCTTGCTGTTTCGGTTCCTGAAGAGGCCGCCGTTGGCCTGTTCGTTGGTGTCGTCGCCGCGTAAGTAGTTCAGTTTATTTTCCGCCGTGGTGGCGTCAGAGTCGAGCAGGAGCTGCTGGGCCGCGCTCAGGTTGCCGTAACGGAAGGGGATTCCTGCGGACGTGGCTGTGTTGTAGGTGGCGATGACCCTGCCGGAATCCCAGTTGACGGCATCGAGCCTGTCGCTGGCGGACCACAAGGGGTTATCCCGGATGACCGCGCCACTGGTCTGGTTCAAGCTGTAGGCCTTCACATCGCCGGACCAGTTATCCGTGGAGTAGCTGGCCTGGTACATGGCAGATCCGGCATGGAGTTCTTCGCCATTGACAGATATGGATGCACCCGAGCCAACCCGCGACATGACGTTTTCCATGAGGGCCTGGAGGGACTCGATCAGGTCCTCGGGATCTGACGCGCTCAGAAACTGTCCCCTTCCATTCACAGAGGCATGCCAGAGGTCGTCTATTTTTCTCGCTTCAGATCCGGAGAAAGGGTCGGGCCAGGTCGGGTAGACCCTCTGGGCAGGATCGCTGTTGTAGAGATCATAGTCATAGGGGTTGAGTGTGCCGTTCACCCCGAAGGAGATCCCATACGTGACCATGTGCTGCCAGGTGGCCAGATCCGGAAAATTGGCGGGGACCAGGTTGGTGAGCGTTGACGAAAGGTCGGTCTTATAGTACTTCATGGCCACATCGGCCAGGGTGGCAGACCAGGTATCCGCATATGGCGCGCCCTGGTTGAGGTCCTCATTCCCTATGCCCGAGACACTCCCGTTCCAGTACCCGTCGGTCATAACAATGGCAAAGGACTGCTGGCAGGCGCCCCCGTCCGCCGCGCTTGCATAGGGCGAGGCCCCTATGCCGCCGGTGCCGCCGGCCTGGTCAAAGTAGTCCCCCACGTTGTTGAGGGCTGCCCGCAGGGGGGTGCCACTTGAGGAATAAAGGCCGTAGAGGAGGGTCAGGAGGGTGTTGGTGTCATCATAGGTCGTCCCCCCCAGGGTGACATTCACCGGCAGGACCGTCTGGTTGAGCCTGCCCCAGAGGGAGTAAAAACCGACATTCACCCCTTCGATGCTGTCGATGACCCTGGCAATGGCCGCCTTTGCGGTCAGTTCGCGTCTGCGGTAAAAGGAGAACCAGTTGGCGAAGTTCTGCAGCTCTTCGGCGTACGAGCGATTGCTTCCGTCTGCATTTTTTGGGACCACGTCGTCAGGAGGACTTCCATTCAAAACCAGGCCTGCCTGATCAACGTTGTCAACAGCATTGTCGGTAAACCGGTAATACGTGATGGTCCCGTCAAGCACAATCAGATAGGGTGTGTTTTCTGTGTTGGAGTAGACGTAGTAGTGGGCATTTTTTACGTCAATGTCGGTCGCCCCGGGCGGGACAAACTTGACGGCGTCTGCGCCGGTCCAAGAACCGTGGCCTGAACCGGAAGGTCGTGTAACGGTCACACTCCCGCCCCCTGCATTGAAATAGTAGGATCCTAATGAAAACCATCCGTTTTGTGCCCTGGTCATCGTAGGCGTCGTCCCACCGGCATGGGTGACGGTATAGGCGGCGTTGCAGTCCCACCAGGTGCAATCGGATCTATAATAGTAAGGCGTGCAATAGGCATAGATTTCGTAGGTGCCGGCAGTCGGGATATTGAGCGTCCATGTGGCCGTGCTCCCGCTGGTGGTGGTATAGTAGTGGCTGTTATTGATGGCGCCAGAGGCGCTTGCGTTGGCGCTCCAGGATCCCGTGGTGCTGAACTGGCCCGCATCCTGGTTGTCAACCACCGTCCCCAGGCTGACCGTGGTGTAGGTCCCGCCCGGGCTGAGGGTAGGGCTCGCGTCGGTCGGATTGGATCGGGGAGCAGTGGTGGAGGCATCGGCATAGTTGGGCCACGGCGTATAGTTGACGTCCGGGTTGTAGTACATCTTGTTGTACCCGGACCACTGCGCCTTCCAGAGCTTTCTCCCCTCCCCGGACAGCTCGTATGAAGAAGAAGAGACATTGTCGCTCATATCGAAATTGTAGTACTCCCCCTGAAAGATCCCGTCAGACTCAGAGGTTATAAACTCCCAGTCCATGCTCCCTGAATCGTCGATCACAAACATCACGTTCGCCGGGGCCGCCTGGAGCTGGGTGTCCATGGGGACGTCGGCGATGTTGAGGCAGGTCGCTCCGGGCAGGGTCGTGGTGGTGCTGGTGGTCGTGGGCGTAGTGGTCGTGGTAGTGGTCGTTGTTGTTGTGGTCGTTGTTGTTGTGGTCGTTGTAGTCGTGGTTGTACTAGTAGACGGGGTCGTGGAGGTCGTTGTGGTGGTCGTGCTGGTCGTCGTGGTGGTGGCTACTGCGGCCGTATACCAGACGCTCAGATTCTTGGTCTGCCAACTGTTGAGCCAGAAAAGCTCATTAGACGGCTTCGTCCATCCTGACACGTCGGTGCATCTGACTTCGAACCGGCTCCAACCAGAGCTGCCGGCAGTGGCCAGGTAGTTACTGTCAAATGGCCCGAACCAGCTCGAGGTAGAAGGGCTCACGTACCTTATCTCCCATTTGGCCCCAGCGTCCCTTGCCGCCTCAGGATAGATCGTCACTCGTATCCAGCAGGAAGCAGCCAGAGCCCGATCAGCGGACGCATGCAGAAAAAGCGTGCCGCAGAGCGCACCAAAGATCCAGATGG
>CAZACO010000626.1:0-3062 GCA_964483185.1 uncultured Desulfobacteraceae bacterium | reverse complement strand
GCGCCCGGGCAGACGGCAACACCACGACCCGACAGATCGGGGCGGACCTGAACGTTGCCGTTACCCACCTCTCAGGCCTCCCGCCCATGGTGGCAGGGAGCATCGGCCCGGACCTGACCGTCAACACCCGCGCAGACATAAAAGACGATATACTCAAACTGGAGCAGGCCCGTGTCACCGGGGGCCATGCCGATCTAAAGGCGGATGGATGGCTCAATATGGGGGAAGGTACCTTTGATGTGCAATACCACCTCTTCCTCAAGGACCTGTCTAAAATGGCCGAGGCCACGAAGATCCAACTGGCCGGAGATGTGGAGAGTCAAGGCAGGGTAACAGGTGGTTTTGGGGATTTTACCGCCGAGACAGAGCTCTCATCAAAAGCGCTTCAGATAAAAGACCTCCATCTGAAAGAGATCCACGCACGATTGGAGGCAAAGGACCTTCCCCGAAAGCCCTCCGGATCGGTCCGCCTGAAAGGCATTGCCCTGGATCAGCCGTTGCATCTGGACGCCGGTTTTGCCTGGTCGGGTGAGACACTCACCCTGTCCCGGGCCGAGGCCGGTCTGCCGGGCATCGATCTGCACGCGGATCTTGAAATAGCTCCTGCGAAAAGACATCTTTCGGGAACGGCACGGGGAGAGGTAGCATCGCTGGAACTCCTGAGGGCCATATCCGGTCTGGAGGCAGAGGGGAGCGGCAGTTTCCGGCTCAAGGCCGGGGGTCCACCCACTGAAAAGGGCGTAACGCTAAATGCGGAATTCAAGGAGTTGCGTTACAAGGACTATGGTGTATCGACACTCAAGATTAAGGCCCACATGGACGATTTGACGACGCTTCGCGGTCAGGTGAACGTGGATGCAGCGGACGTGGTGGTTAAGGAAGCCCGACTGCGGACTCTGAAGCTGGATGCCAGTGGCGCTCTGGATGCGGCCGTGGTGAACCTGGAGGCCAAAGGGTCCACCGTCGGTATCCGTGATAGGGGTGATGCGAACGCCCCCATCTCGCTCACTTCCAGAGTCAATATTCAGCATGAAAAAATGTGGCGCTTCCGTATTGATCGCCTTAACGCCCTATACAAGGAACTGGATGTCTCCCTTGCCCATCCGGCCACTGTCACCATGGGGGACGGGCAATTGACCCTGGATGACCTGCAGCTCCAGACGGCGAAAGGCCATATCCAGGCCAAGGCCCAGGTCAGTCCGGAAACGGTACAGGTCTCTGCCCGGATCGCAGATGTCCCGATGGCCCTCTTCGAACCTCTTATAGACCGGAAGCTGACCGGGACCGTCATGGCCGAATGCGACATCTCCGGCTCTTCGGCCGATCCTGCGGTACGTGTGCAGGTGAACATCCAGGACCATCTGATACCGCGGAGACAAGGGCAGCCCCCCCTGCGCCTTGAGACCACGCTCGATGCCACCCGTGAGGGAGACCGGTTTGTGGCCGATCTAAAACTCGCCGGTCTGGACAAGGTTCCGTTCGAGGCCAAAGTGAGCGTTCCGGCACGTCTTTCCCTTAAACCTTTCGCCTTTGACCTGGATAGAAAGGGAGATCTGAAGGGCAGATTGCAGGGTCATCTCGATCTGGCAGTCCTTAAAGGGGTGTCTGGCATGGACGATCAAACCATAGAGGGCCTTGTGGACGTGGACATGGGCGTGGCGGGCTCGGTGGAAACATGGGCGTTGAACGGTGGGATGACCATCAGCCGGGGTCACTACGAGAACGTGGCGTTGGGTCTTATTTTAAGCGATATCAACGGCCGTCTGAATGCTGACGGCCGAACCTTGCGGTTGACCCGGCTGACGGCCACTGACGGTGACACCGGGACCTTAGGCCTTGAGGGCGGCATTACAACCGAAGCCCCTTTTCTCATGGACGCCGACCTGACCTTCAGACAGGCGACCCTTTTGCGGAAAGAGATCCTTACGTCAACCGCCAGCGGGAAAGTGGATCTAAAGGGAAACATGAAACGGTTGGATCTGACGGGTGAGATCGTTCTCGATCGAACCGAACTGGCGATTCCCAGGAAACTGCCTCCCGATGTGGTGGAGATACCGGTCCAGGAGATCAACCTGCCCCCCGGGATGTCAAGAGAAGGGGTGCAGCCGGGGCAGGGTTCCAAACTGCTGTTCATGGACCTTTCCGTGCAGATCCCGGCCAGATTTTTTGTGCGGGGCCGGGGACTGGATGCCGAATTCAAAGGACAACTAACGGCTCGGGGGCCTGCTGACAATCCGGTCATCCGGGGAACGCTCAAGGTGGTGCACGGCACATTTCAGTTTCTGTCCCGCACCTTTCATATCACCAACGGTCAGGTTGCTTTTGACGGTACCACGCCGCCTGTTCCCTTTCTGAACATCACCACCCAGGTGAACGCCGGGCAGATCGACGCGATGGTGCGCGTCACGGGTCCGGCCGACGCCTTCAGTGTGACCCTGACCTCGCAGCCGCCCCTGCCGCAGGACGAGATCATGGCAAACATCCTCTTCGGCCAATCCGTGGCCAAACTGAATGCCTTCCAGGCCTTTCAGCTTGCCGCTTCGGTCAGTCAGCTTTCCGGCGGTGGCATTCCCGATATTGTGGGAGAGACGCGGAGAATTCTCGGGGTGGATCGTCTGAGCATCAGAGGGGGTGACGACGGCAGCGGACCCGACAGCGGCGCGTCTCTCTCGGCAGGTAAATACGTGAGCGAGGGGGTCTATGTGGGTGTGGAACAGGACCTCACCGATGCCAAACAGGACGTTGTTGTGGAGGTGGATATCACCCCCAATTTTTCAGTGGAAAGCAAAGCGGGCACCAAGTCCGGAGCCGGGCTCGGCTTCAACTGGAAATACGATTACTGAGGGGGTTAAAGGGCCGGTGAAAAGGCATTACAATTTCAAGTGAACCCGATCGTTGCAAAAGGTGCCCCTCCATTCGACGGTTTACTTCCCATACTGTTTTTGATAAAAGCACTTAGGGCTCGCGCAAAAATAGGTTCCCAGAATTGGCGCCCAGATTTAGGTCAGATTTGGCTGCGCCGATTGAGCAAAACCACAGGAATAGTCTTACTATTTCGAGGA
>CAZACO010000625.1:0-3097 GCA_964483185.1 uncultured Desulfobacteraceae bacterium | reverse complement strand
TAGATCACTGTCGTTTCCATGGTATCCTCCTGACCAGAGTCTCTCTTGTTTTGTCCGTTTTTACCAACTCCCTGTTGCCCACCGATTTTGCCTCAGCCATCAGCTTGAATGTCATCTTTCTGTCCCCCTAATAATCCTGTTTTGCTGTGGGATGGACTTCTTCCTGGGTAAGCCATGCGGCATACTCAAGGGCCTGCTGAATGTCAACACGATCCAGATCAGGATAGCCATCCAAAATCTCCTCAAAGCTGGCACCGTGTGCGATCTGTCCAACAATGACAGAAACAGGTATGCGCAAGCCTCGAAGACAAGCCCGTCCTCCCATAATTTTTTGATCAAATGTAATTCGTTCAAACATGCCTTTCTCCTCCCTATCTTCGGGCCAAATGAGAGGGTCTTCTTTCTTCAATTCAAGCTGTTGCCGATTACGCATAAACAACATTCGGAAGGATGAACAGGTCGTACTCATCTTCAACTTTGATACACTCTTTGCGGCACGTCTCCAATACCTCATCTATGGACAGGGTTTTCGGGATTTTTATCTCGAATGTAAAGTCTTTATCTTCGTAATTTCCAGCCGGCCTTACTTCGATGCCTGGATAGATGTGGTGAAGCGCATCGACCAATTTTGTGACAGCCTCCGCAAGGCTCCTGTCAACAGTAACAGCTTCAGGCATCTTCTATCCCTCAAACAATTGGTTACCAGATAAATAGTCCACTTCTCCTATTGAGTCCTCCCCGTTGTCATGAAGAAAGCATTCAATGGTTTGATCAAGAATCACCTGCAAATCTCTTTTTCAATAATATCAATAAGGTCGATAATACATAATGCTTTGGATGGCGCAACCTTTTCCTCGCTGCCGATATGGACATGATGGGGGAAACCTGCCAAAGAGGGAAAGTGTTCTGCATTGTCCCACCTCTTCCTAAGATCTCTCTGCGTAACGTCCATCCATTGGTATCTATATCTCTTGGGAATATATCTTCCTTCTTCAAGCACAAAATATTCTGAGACTTCCAGAAAATCTCCGTTCATCAAAGTAATCTGTGCCCTGAAATAGCCCCGGTCAGAAAGAACAGTTCTCTCGTCAACTATGTTGATTGAACGGATAAAACTGCTGACAGCCAGCTTGGCCTTTATTTCAATCAGGTAGGTTTCTGGATCCATTATTCGCTTATGCTATCAAGTGATTGAATCCTATCGAGAATTACAGTCTGCATATCTATAAAAGAAATCCACTCCATGAAATCCGCGGAATCATCAACTGAACCGGCATGAAACTTCCGAGCGAAATCTTGGGATTGCATATTGTACTTTATTTCAAAATCACTAATTCTGGCTTCAATTTCATTCAATTCACGTTTTGCCTTGGCCAATTCGAGTCCCACCAATTTGTCGAGGGTCTGGTCTATAACCTGGCTTTTGTAGCCCTGTCGAAAAAGAGCTTCAAAGGATTTCAGCTTGCTTATAGTATCATGTTTTGCTTCCATTGCCTTTCCCTGACCTCCGTTTCTAAATTCTCTGTGCAAAGTCCTATTCACATAAGTTCACTTGTGATAATAATGCGTTCATGGGCCGTTTCAGTTAGATCACCTGTATCCATCAAGGTCCGGGAGTTGATCGCGCGAGGGTAGTACGGGTATTCATCGTAAATCTATATCAATTTAGCATAGATGTGTCAATCTTTATAAACGAGCTATGAGAAGGGCATAAGGTGGCCCGGGCGGTCGGGGAACGGGTTGAAAGGTGCAAATAGCCGGATCTGTTGTTTCAGCAGATAAAGACCTCCACGGGTATCTGGCTGATGAGACGGTGACCGGTTTCGGTAACGGTGAAGACGCTTTCGACGCCTGCTGAGAACCGGTTCTTGAAGACCATCTTGGGTTCGAGGGCGAATGTCATGCCCGGTTCGAGAGGGGAATCGTCTTTGGCACTGAGGATCGGCGGTTCAATCAACTCATGACCGATTCCGTGACCGATAAACTGGACTTTGTATCCGGGCGGTCCCAGGTAGGCTTCGGCATATCCCAGTTGTTCTGCCTTGGTGAGAGCGATATTGAACAGTTCCCTAGTGGGGATGCCCGGCCTGACCCCGTCCAAAACCGTATTGTGGATGTCAATCGTTGCGAGGGAGGCATCGAGCGCCTCCTTGGGCATGGACCCGATGGCGAACATCCGGGTTTCATCCATATGAAATCCATTGAAGACCGTGCTCCAATCGATCATGATCGGTTCATCGGGGAGGAGTTTTCTGTTCCCCGCTCCCACCGGAAAGGCGGCAGACGTCCCCTGGCCGCTGGCAGGGGAGTCGAGAAGACCCACCATGCCGCCGCTCACCCCGCTCAGGATATGCCAGGGATACCCCTCTGTCTGGTAGTCTCTGACCCTGAGCCGACCCCCGTGTCCGATCTTGCGGGCGAATGCTTCACACATCCCGCCGAATTCCATTTCGGTGTAACCGGGGCGGATATGGTCCCGCATATATTCAAAGGTCCGGGACGAGATCCGGGCCGTCTTTTCCATCTGTTTGATTTCCCACGGGGATTTGATCATCCGGGTCTTGAGTATGAGCGGGGACCCGTCCATACAATCCTGTTCCGGAAAAAGGCTGCGATAGAACGCAAATTCGTTGACAGGGACCACATCCCATTCAAAGCCCAAAGTGCGGGGGAGGCGCCCGTAAAAATCAGCGATCCGGTCGGGGACTTCCTTGGGGGATCTGATTTCGACCCTATCCCTGATGGAGGATTCCTGCCGGGCCCTCGGCATGTATCTCCGGATGAGCAGGAGCGGGGGACCCTGGGCCGGGATAAACAGGAACCCGTTCTGGGCTGTCCCTGAAAAATAGAAGAGGTCCACCCTCTGGACAATCAGGAGGGCGTCCATGTCCGCTTCCCGCAGTTGGCCTTGAATGCAAGCAATGCGGTTATCAATCTCATATGCCGGTATCTTGAATATCTGGGTCATGGTTTCACGATATTTGGGTTTGCATTCGTGTGCATCGGTGTTATATCTCTCATATGAAACTTGATGTTAGTACGTTATTCCTTGGACTTCTGTCACAGAAAACAAGAAAATCTCTTTGTGGCTCTGTAT
>CAZACO010000624.1:0-3101 GCA_964483185.1 uncultured Desulfobacteraceae bacterium | reverse complement strand
TCGCGAAACGAATCGAACAAATCAAGCTAGATCTGAAGGTGAGTCAAGAGCAGACTTGATAATCATATAAAGGGCTTAGGATTTACATGGCCCGCGAGGGAAGCCTCCTGTGCTCCGACGAGGCGTTTTTGGGGCCCCATTCTCACACAGGAGGCTTCCCTCGCTACGTGGCTGTTCAGACAGGTATTTAAGTTATGTATTGACAAAGAGATAAGACACCTCCAATTCCATAGCAGGATATGCTATGGAAAACGTATTATTAACCCACAAAACATATGGAGGTGTCAAATGGAAGCATACGCCGGAATCGATCTACATTCAAGCAATAGTTACATCGGTATTATCGATGAACAAGACCAAAGGCAGTTTGGCAAAAGACTGCCTAACAGTCTGACTCAGATTTTGGTGGCATTGGAACCATTTAAAAAGGATCTTAAGGCGGTTGTGGTAGAATCAACCTATAATTGGTATTGGTTGGTAGACGGGTTACAAGAAGACGGCTACAAAGTACATTTAGCCAATCCATCAGCCATAAAACAATACGAGGGCCTGAAGCATACAGATGACAAATGGGACTCATTTTGGTTGGCTCACATGAAACGTTTGAACATATTGCCCGAGGGATATATCTATCCAAAAGAAGAGCGGCCAATAAGGGATCTCGTACGCAGAAGGCTTTTGTTTGTCAGGCAGAGGACCTCTCAGATCTTAAGCCTTCAGAGTGCGATAGCGAGGAATCTTTCACTTAAAATGTCAGGCAGGGCTATCAAAAAGCTCAAAGAAGAAGATGCTGAAGGTTTATTTGATTCACCTTACCTGGTGTTGACTGCAAAGAGTCATATTGCGGTGATTCAATTTTTGATGAAGACGATCAAGGCAATTGAAAATACAGTGAAATCCCAAGCCAAGCTGCGGAAGGAATTCCAATTGCTGAAAACGATTCCAGGGATTGGAGATATTCTCGCCCTTACCATTATGCTGGAAGTGGGAGATATATGCCGCTTTCCCAAGGTTGGGAATTACTCATCTTACTGTCGGTGCGTAAAAAGCGAGAAACTTTCCAATGGCAAAAAAAAGGGTGAAAACAACAGGAAGAATGGCAATAGATACCTGTCTTGGGCGTACGTAGAGGCAGCAAACTTTGCCATTAGATTCTCTAAGGAAGCGCAAAAGTTCTATCAGCGCAAGATGGCCAAAACCAACAAAATAGTTGCGATTAAGGCCCTGAGCAATAAACTGGCCCGGGCATCGTATTATATCATGCGTGATCAGGTTGCCTATGATGCAGACAAGCTTTTTGGTTAATCGTTGAGCATGCGTGCAGCAGTGACCCAGACAAGGGGTTGGTATCAAACCACAAGATTTGATTGGTAACTGCTGCACGAAAATAACAGAGCGGTTATTGTTTTTCCATCCTGCTTCGCCTATGCCATGAGTCACAAAGGGGTTGGCTAAAAACCATAAGATTTGTCATACATCCGATTGAACACGGCATGGAACCGACGATTTTCTGGGCCCTGAAATCAGAGCAGGGGCCGTGCTTTAAGCATTTTGCCTAAGGCACACCAGCCTTGATCCAGATGGATGACTGGTGCGGAACAGTATAAGCTGACCGAGAACCGAACAGAAAGAAATAGCGGGCGCGAATTAGAGGGTCAAACAAGACCGTCCTGGGGCGTAGGTAGGAGCCAAGAAAAAAGAGTAATTTCTTTTTGTTGGTGAGGTGTTTTTTCTCTTGACTTGCCCTTTAATGGATGACCCCATTTCCATAATCGGCCGAATCCCGCTATCAGCGGGATAGGTGATCTGTAGGCCTGTCGCAGATCCCGACTTGGCGGGGTGGTGTTGCAAGAGGAGGTCGCGAGGCTCACCCCTGTCCCGATTGGGCTTCACGAAATGCGAGGTTGCAATGAAAGTTCTTAATATTCACGAACGCGAACTCGAAGCTGATTATGAACAAGTGGCGAAGCTCATTGATTCTCTTTCTTCAGAAGATGACCTTCTATGGCCAAACCAATGCTGGCCTCGTATGAAATTCGATCGCCCGCTCAGTGTTGGCGCCAAGGGCGGACATGGCCCGGTTGGTTATGTGGTTGAGGCGTACAAACCAGGAGAGTCCATCAAATTCAGGTTTACAAGCCCAAAAGGATTCAACGGATTTCATAAATTCGATGTTGTCAAAAGTACACATCAGCAGTCTGTTTTACTGCGACATACGATAGAGATGGAATTGAAGGGTTCTGCATTGTTAACTTGGCCACTCGCAATTCGACCCCTGCACGATGCATTGCTCGAAGATGCCCTCTCCACTGCTCAGGCATCCCTTGGAATGGCTCCTCGAATGAAGCCGTGGTCGCCATGGGTTAAAATAATCCGATGGATAATGTCTGGCGGCAAAACACAAACACAAATAATGCCCAACAATCCTAATCCAGCCGACGCAAAAAGCCGCGCGGCTGATTAGCGCCCGTTAGAGTTCAAGATCATTAAAATGAATCAAAATAAGTGTTCTTCAGTTGAGATAACAGAGGATGAAATATCCGAATTCGACGGGAATAAAAGAATAGTCTCTATTCACCGCAAAGATATAATTAAAATCGTTCTGAAATATGGGGTCATTGGGGAGCGTTATCTTGTTCAGATTATTTGCGGGTTAATTCTTACAGCACTCGGATTGGTATTTGGTTCTCTTCCAATTTACCATATACTCAAAACTGGCGTATCCCTCTCCGGACCTGCATTGGGTGTGATTGCTTCTGCCGCACCGATGGTTTTAGTAGGAATATTCTTAATTGCTGGCCTTTTTAAACGGCGATATTATTTGCTAATTCAAACAGGTGGTAAACACCGCAAGGTGGTATTTCAAGACAAAATCGAACTGCCGGAAATTAGCCATTTTATTAATACAATAAACTCAAATCTTAAATATGAAATAGCGACAGACAGTGAACTAAAACTCTAACCCCGCTGTTTCGCTTTGACGGTTTGCTCCAGTACGGTTGCAGATCTCTTTTTTCTAAATCAGTTTTATCGGTTAACAAATCTTTTGCCATTTACACGCCACAAGTGAACAGGCTCGTTGGGCGGGGCAAAGTATCCCA
>CAZACO010000623.1:0-3103 GCA_964483185.1 uncultured Desulfobacteraceae bacterium | reverse complement strand
ACCTCTTGGAGGACACCAGCGACGCCCCGGTGGTCAAGCTGGTCAACCTGATGCTTTCACAGGCAGTAAAGGCCAGGGCCAGCGATATTCACATCGAGCACTCTCAGCGCACGCTCAAGATCCGTTACCGGGTGGACGGGATCCTCTACGATATGCTCTCGCCGCCCAAACATATCCAATCGGCCCTGATCTCCCGCATCAAGATCATGGCCAAGATGAACATCGCAGAAAAAAGACTCCCCCAGGACGGCCGGATCGAGATCCGGATTGCCGACAAGCGTATCGACATCCGGGTGTCCACCATCCCTGTGGCCTTTGGTGAACGGGTGGTCCTGCGACTGCTCGACAAGACCAATGTACTGCTGGATGTCTCCGACCTCGGCATGCCGGCCGACCGATTGGATGAGTTTAACCGGCTCATCCGGTCCCCCCACGGGATTCTTCTGGTCACAGGACCGACCGGCAGCGGAAAGACCACCACCCTCTATGCGGCCCTTTCCACCATCAACAAGACCGACATCAACATCATTACCATCGAAGACCCGATCGAATACCAGATCGACGGGATCGGCCAGATTCAGGTCAATCCAAAGATCGACCTCACCTTTGCCAAGGGACTCCGGTCCATTGTCCGGCAGGACCCGGACGTCATACTCGTGGGTGAGATACGCGATCTGGAAACCGCCGAGATCGCCACCCAGTCCGCCCTGACCGGGCATCTGGTGTTTTCGACCCTGCACACCAATGATTCGGCCAGCGCTACCACCCGGCTCATCGACATGGGGATAGAGCCTTTCCTGGTCACCTCCTCGGTGACCGCCATCCTGGCCCAGCGACTGGTCCGTGTCATCTGCGCCGATTGCAAAGAGGAATACACGCCCGATGCGGAATCTCTGCAGAGTATCGGCATTACCCGGGGAATGGCTGAAGGGAGAAAGATCTACCGGGGGAGGGGATGCCCCTCGTGCCTCGATACGGGATTCAAGGGGAGGACCGGTATGTTCGAGCTTATGGTCCTGGATGAACCGGTCAGAAACCTCATACTGAAAACCTCTGATGCCAATGCCATCAAACAGATGGCGGTTGAGCAGGGGATGTTGACCCTGCGACAGGACGGGGCGCAGAAGGTGTTGAACGGGGTCACGACCATTGAAGAGGTTTTCAGGGTTACGTATCAATAGGGATCAGAACCCCTCCATCCGATCTTCAGGATGGTTCACCATCTGCTATCCTGCCGCAGCGCTCTTTGCGGGACTGTTGGCCGCACAACTCATTGCCACGGTCCACGTCTATCTCTCCAATCAAGGCCTTTACCGGACCCTTTCGGTCATACAGGGTGCCGGCTATCTCGTGATCCCGAACCCGCAGACCATGACCCGTCTGCTGGAACTCGCGCCGGCCTTTTATGGCGGGCTTTTTTTTACCCTGAGCGTGGGGGCCTGCCTCTCCCTTATCTCACTGACGGCCGCCTGGATCTGGGACCGGTTTTTTTCCCGGAATACCATCCCGATGATTTTTTTCCTTTTCCTGTGGGCCGGATCGATGGCAGCGGTGAACTGGAAAGGGGTTTCCCCCCTGGTGACCGCCTATTTCTTTGTGATACCGGCGGTGGTCTTCTGGATCAGCCTGAGATGGATGCCTCCAAAGACCGGCAGACGTCGCGGGTTTTCCTCGGCCCTTATTCATCTCATGACGATTGCCCTGTTAGCATCTCTGTGGGCACCTCAGATGGAAGGAGATCTCTTTCTGGACCTCAGGGACAGGCTCCTTCTCTCCACCCCCTTGGGCGTAAAGATAACGGATTTCTATTACAGATACACCCTTTATCCTGCGGAGGTCTTCAAGTCCTTGGATCAGAAGGTCCTCAAGACCTGCTCGCTTGATTCGGTCACGAAGAAGCCGCTGAAAAAACTGTTGGAAGGGAAGCTGCTCAGCCGCGACTATCTCGACACAGAAGGAAAGGGGGAGGTTGATCTGAAGATAAGGGAATCGGGGAGGGCCCTGATATTCGAAAACAGAGGGCGGGTGATCCTCAAGACCACTCCCAATGAGTTCCTGTCAAATCAGGCCGATGTCTTGAAGCGGTTTTCTTCAGTAACGGACACATATGCCTTGTTCCGTCAATTCACCTTTCTTTCCATCCTGATAGGGTTCCCGCTCACCCTCTATCTTTTCCTATATACCATCCTCTTCTTCCTGTTAAGCCGGTGCCTGGATCTGCGAACCGCCTCTGTGACGGCCGCCACCCTCTGTTTTTCATCAGGCGTTTTATTGCTGATACCCCTCTGGCTCGGCAACGTGAAAGACATCGACAAAAACCATCTGGACACATTCCTGGAATCCGATCGCTGGCAGGACCGGGTAGCCGCGCTGAAGATGATCCGACAAAACCGGGTGGATGTGTCCGGTTTCCCCTCCTACCGGAGAATGATGGCTAGTCCTTACATCCCGGAGCGGTACTGGCTCACAAAGGCCCTGGGTGTCAGCCGGAGACCTGAAACCCAAAAAGACCTGGCAGGTCTCCTCGATGATCCCTCCCCCATGGTGGTATCCATGGCCTTTCAGGCCTTGGGTCAGAGAGGTGACAAGGACGTGATTGAAGAGATCCTGAAACGGATCAAAACCTCGGACCACTGGTATACCCAGCGGTACGCCTATAAGGCACTGAAGGCCCTGGGATGGAAGCAGGCAAGATCGAAAAAGCCTAATAATCAGATTGACAATCCTTCTATTCAGAAATAAAATAAGATTAATAAACCGTTCAGTAGGAGGATGAATTATGGGATATACAAAGGTAAGCGTGACAATCCCACAGGAGGTATACGAGGGGATCAGGGATTTCTCGTCTAAGAATAACGTCAAATTGAGTCACCTGGTCGCCGAGGCGCTTTCGGAGAAACTCAGAAAGATCAAGAACGAGGCCCTCCTCGATCAGATAAACAGGGTCTATGATGACCCGGAGGTTTCTGAAGAACAGCGTGTGATGGCAGAATCCATTGCGGATAACACCAGTGTGGAGGAATTGCCATGGTAACGCCGAACCAGGGGGATGTCTACTGGGTCCGATTCGGTCACCCGGTCGATTCCGGTCCGGCCGGCAAAC
>CAZACO010000622.1:0-3107 GCA_964483185.1 uncultured Desulfobacteraceae bacterium | reverse complement strand
CCGTCCAAGATGTCGCCGCTACCGGTGTGGACATGATTTCCGTGGGCGCCCTTACTCACTCAGCCAGGGCTGCTGATTTCAGTCTCGAGATCAACCCTAAACTGGACAAAACGGAAGGTTGAAAACTGCAATTCGGGGTGTTCGGTTCAGCACCCTTATTACAAGGATTAACCACCAACAACTTTAGACACTTTAGCTCACTTTAGGCACTTTAGGTCACTTACTCTATGAAAGTCCCAGCCATTGATATGAGAGGGGTCTGGTTCTCCTATGACAAGACCCCGACCCTGGAAGATGTCACCCTCACCTTGAAACAGGGCGATTTCTTAGGAATCCTCGGGCCCAACGGAGGGGGGAAGACAACGCTCCTCAAGCTCCTGTTGGGGATATTAAGGCCTGATAAAGGGACGATCAAGGTCTTAGGGGAGGCGCCTCACGATGCCAATACCAGGGTTGGATATGTGCCTCAGAACACCGATTTCAATATCACCTTTCCGATCTCCGTCATGGAAGTTGTCCTGATGGGAAGGCTGTCCCGATCCCGCATCGGGAGACGGTATTCCCGTCATGACCGCTCAAAGGTGGAAGCCGCGCTCAAAAAGGCAGGGATCTGGGACTATCGGCATACCCCGATCGGGAGTCTCTCCGGCGGGCAGAGACAGAGGGTATTTATTGCCAGGGCCCTGGCCACGGATCCGGAGATCCTCTTTCTGGATGAACCGACAGCCAGCGTGGACCCGGAATTTGAGACGGATCTCTACGACTTTTTGAGAGAACTGAACAGGAAGGTAACGATCGTGACCATCACGCACGATGTCGGGGTCATATCCAGGCATGTAAAATCGGTGGCATGTGTCAACAGGTCCCTGATCTTCCACGAAGAAGGACAGATTACTCCTGAGATGATCGATATGGCCTATCACTGCCCCGTGGACCTGATCGCCCATGGCATCCCCCACCGGGTGCTTCCCGCTCATACAGAGGAGTAAGGCCATGTGGGAGGCCCTCCAGCTCGATTTTATGCGAAATGCCCTGCTGGCCGGCATTCTTGTCAGTATCTCTTGCGGCATTATCGGAAGTCTCGTCGTCGTCAACCGGATCGTCTTCATCTCAGGGGGGATTGCCCATGCCGCGTTTGGCGGTATCGGATTGGCCTTTTTTTTGGGGTTTTCTCCATCTTTTGGGGCTGCCCTCTTCGCTGTCGGGGTCTCCATGATTATGGGCGTAGTCAGCTTCAAGGGCAAGCACCGGTCGGATACCATCATCGGAGTTCTTTGGGCAATCGGGATGGCCCTCGGTGTCATACTCATCGATCTCAGACCGGGCTATCATGTGGATCTGATGAGCTACCTCTTCGGAAGTATTCTTACGGTGCCGGGATCGGATCTCTGGATGATGATCCTCCTGAACGTGGGCATACTCTTTGCGGTCATCATTTTCTACAAAGAGTTCATTGCCATGTCCTACGACGAAGAATTTGCCTTTGTCGTGGGCATTCCCGTCAGGCCGCTTTACTTTGCGCTACTCGGGATGACGGCCCTTTCGGTTGTCATGACCATACGGGTTGTCGGTCTGATCCTGGTCATTGCCCTCCTGACCATTCCACCCTACATCGCAGAAAAATTTACCAAGTCATTGGGCGAAATGATGGCCATTTCATCGATTCTCGGCATCTTTTTTACACTGGGCGGGTTGTATCTTTCCTACGCATTCGACCTTACGTCCGGGGCCACGATTATCCTTGTTGCCGGTGTCGCGTTTTTTGCTTTCCAACTGATAGGTCTGTTAAGAGGGAAAGGAGGAAACCCCTCGTGAGCTTCGATATCTTTTCCCCAATAAAAAAAGTCAAAAAAAGAGGGAAGGCCAAAGATAGCTTCGACAAACTCATCGACGTTATCGAAAGATTTGCGCCGAGGGATCACCAGCCTGACAGGGAGGTCTACTACTACAACTACAAGATCATGGACCTGTATAAACAACCCCTTTTGGCGCTTCTCGAAACAGCATCTCAGATCAGCAGGCTTCAGAGCGACCCGGATGCACATGACCGCCAGCTATTCCTGAAGCTGAAGTCTTTTTATGACGTGAAAGACACGCTGTCCATGGAAGAGGCGGTGGAAGATATCGGCCTCATCAGGAGATTCCGGGATTTCTTGATCTTTTTTTATGACAGAAAGGACCTTTCGGGCGACGACATAAGAGACTGGTTAAAGAAGTTGTAGCGATCCCCACCTGCCCGAGCACAGATGAAAACCATCGATATATTCAGTCCGAACAATCGCACATTCAAGACCTTTCTGAAACTTACAAAGGTACGGGGAATCAAAAAACATCGGATGGCCCTTGTTTCCGGCCCTAAGCAGACCGGGGAAGTCTCAAAAGAATTCCCGAATCGATGCAGAGGCATCCTCTTTCCCGAAGATCAGGCGCTTTCTTCTGAGACCGCAACAGGCCGTATCCCCAGTTATCGTCTCAGTCGGGAGCTCTTTCGTCAGGTCGATCTTTTTGATACGGGCCAGCCTGTTCTGATCGTCAGTTTCGAGATATTTCCTCGGCTGGATGAGGAAGCGTGGCCCCCCGGGTGCACGCTTTGTATCCCATTTCAAGACCCGGCCAATGTGGGATCGGTGATCAGGGCTGCAGCGGCCTTCGGTGTATCGAGGATCGTCATTCTGAAAGAAGCAGCCCATCCCTTCCATCCCAAATCGATCCGGGCCGCAGGGAGTAACATTTTCAGGGTGCCCATATGTGAAGGCCCCCCGTTGAAACAATTGGCATCACCCGGGGTGCCTATGATCACGCTCTCGCCAAAGGGGGAGGACGTGTCGGGATACCGCTTTCCCCAACGCTTTTGTCTGGTTCCCGGCCTTGAAGGCCCCGGAATCCCGAAGCGACTGGGCCGGGCTACGGCGATCGCTGTTCCTATGAAAAGAGGTGTGGAATCCCTCAACGCTGCCATGGCAACAGGGATCGTGCTTTATCTATGGCAGAGCAGGCAGGCCCGCCTGCCATGCGAGAATATGCCATCTCAACAACCAGCTGATCAGAGGCTTCGGGGTGACTGAAATGACAAGTGACTTGGATGTGGCACGAGCGGGCAGGCCAGG
>CAZACO010000621.1:0-3109 GCA_964483185.1 uncultured Desulfobacteraceae bacterium | reverse complement strand
GCGAGCCCTTAGCTCCCATTAACAGAAAAACCGGTGGGATTTAAGAAAGCGCCCACCGGTTCAACACAGGAAGAACTTCTGTAAGCTTTCGCTATACCAGTCCCTGATCCAACATGGCATTGACCACTTTTTCAAAAGCCGCAATGTTGGCCCCTGCCACGTAGTTGCCCGGCCGGCCATATTCTGCGGCCGCGTCAATGCAGCTCTGGTGGATGTTTTTCATGATCATTTTTAGGCGGCTGTCCACCTCCTCCCGGGGCCAGTTCAACCGCATGCTGTTCTGAGCCATTTCCAGCCCCGATACAGCCACGCCGCCGGCATTTGCTGCCTTTCCCGGTGCATAGAGAAGCTTGTTGTCCAAGTAGATGTCGATCGCTTCGGGGGTGGAGGGCATGTTGGCACCCTCAGCTACCAACTGCACCCCGTTGTTGACCAGGTTCTGGGCGTCTTTTCCATTGATTTCATTCTGTGTGGCGCTGGGAAAGGCACAATCCGCCTTGTGATTCCAGAGTGGATTGTAATCAAGGGTCGTATCAACCTCGGTGTACACCGCCTCGGAATACTTATCAACATATTCCATGATCCTGCCGCGTCGGATATTCTTGAGTCTCATGACAAAGTCCAGTTTAGCCCTATCAATGCCCTCTTCATCATAGATGTAACCGGACGAATCGGAAAGGGTAACCACCTTGCCTCCCAATTCGATGATCTTTTCCACGGTATACTGGGCCACATTTCCCGCCCCGGATACCAGGCAGGTCTTCCCCTCAAGGGTATCATCCTTTGTGCCCAGCATCTCTGCCGCAAAATAGACACAGCCATATCCCGTCGCCTCCGGCCGGATAAGGCTCCCCCCCCAGCCGAGGCTCTTGCCGGTCAGGACGCCCGTGAATTCATTGCGCAGTTTCTTGTACATGCCGAACAGGTACCCGATTTCTCTAGCCCCCACTCCGATATCTCCGGCAGGAACGTCCGTGTCCGGGCCAATATGACGAAAAAGCTCCATCATGAAGCTCTGGCAGAACCGCATGATCTCATTGTCGGATTTCCCTTTGGGATCAAAGTCAGAACCGCCTTTGCCGCCCCCCATTGAGAGGGTGGTCAGGGCATTTTTGAAGACCTGCTCAAATGCCAGGAACTTGAGGATGCTCAGGTTCACTGAAGGATGGAAGCGAAGACCCCCCTTGTACGGACCGATGGCGCTGTTCATCTCTATCCTGAAACCGCGATTGACATGCACCTGTCCCTCATCATCCATCCATGGAACCCGGAACATAATCACCCTTTCGGGCTCAGTGATTCTCGCTAATACAGCGGCTTGACGATATTCGGGGTTTCGCTCCAGCACGGGCTGAATCGTTTCCAGGACCTCCTGCACCGCCTGATGAAATTCCTTTTCGTTCGGATCTCTTGCCGTGACCGATTTCAAAATGTCTTCCATACATAACCTCCTGTCAATTTTGTTATCTTGCACTCAGACTTCTGAAAAACATAGCCTTCACCGCAACTTCAACATTGCGTTCGGGTCTTAAGCGGATATCATCTTCGAGCAATCGGATATGTCCCGTTGAATGCGAGTCCTGTTCCGCCGGAGAGGTTAGATCCTCACTCCCAGATGTTGAGTATGGCTGAATGTTTTCAAAGGGCTCGTTTGAATGCTGGGCCATTTTACCACCCAAATCTAACCAATGATCAATCTGAGAGGGCGGGCTGGTGATACTTAGCACTTAGTAACTATTTCATCAAGTCCCAATTATCACACACTGGGACTTTCTGCCGTCAATTTTTATTATCAGGGGTTTTTCCATTGTCACGTGTCGCAAAAAGGCCGTTTCCTGAACCGTAGGGATCGAACGGATCCAGTTCCAGTCAAAATAGTCTTCTGATCCCGAGTCCTCTGTTACAGTAATGTAATCAATACCTAACGATGTGATGTTCTGGAAAAAGTGAGACCCCTGAGAAGGGTCGGCCTTCAATTTCTCATTCCTGAGTTCGATAATGGCGCCCACTCCCGAAATATGCCGCCATTGAACCGGAATGCCGAGCCACCTGTCCGCAGACCCCCATCTGCCGGGACCCACCAGGAGGTATTTCCGTTTTTCCTTGAGCAGACCGGCGTTTAACTGACCGATTTCCTCTGCAATCTGGACCGTTGCCTTGGTCTCGAAGACATCGGGTTTGACATAGATAATATCCGCTATCTCCTCGTTCTTCCCGTTTCCCAGGGCCTTTGTTGAACGGCAGAAGGCCCTGCCCAGTTCTTCCGGTGTGATCTCGATGCCAAACCGTTTTTCATCGGCAACCATCGGCCTCATCTGGAGAAAAAAGAATTCACTCTTACGCTTTTTGTCAGGGCTGAGATCCACTGAGAACTCAATTTCCACAGGGCATCCCATCCCCTTCCTTCCCAAGGTCAGCAGATCGGACAGCAGGCCGGGCAGGGGAAAGATGTCGTATTTCAGAACCTGGGCAAATGTCAGGATCTTCGGCCCCGGGATGTAGCCCGTATCTCTGATACGATCTTCTTCGGGCACATAGGTGCTGGCAAGGGTCCTGACCGGGAATTCATTTTCCGCATCATCCAATTCCCTCTTTTCCAGGTTGGAATCCCGCCAAAGCTCCGGGCCCTCGGGATAATTCCGGATCCTCAAGGCATAAAAAAATCTCTGGGCATTGGCGAGGATGTCATTAACCGTGGAAAACTGAGGCATGATCTTTGGATATTTAGGAGAGAAACGTAATGTCTTTTCCCCTTCCACAACGGTTTTGCCCAGGCCCAGGGCGATATGGGCGATCCCCTCTTCGGGTTTCATATGGGATACCGGGTAGAAATTATGGGACTGGGCCACGCCCGAGATCGCGGGATAAAAATAGTCCCCATATTCCTTTCCGGAGAGCTGCTGGATGATAACGGCCATGGCCTCTGCCTGGGGTTGATTCGACGTGCTTCTGGAAAAGGCCTTCGGGCTTTCATAGTAAGTAGACGCGTAGACCAGTTTGATGGCCGTGATGAGATGCAAAAGCCGGATCGAGGGATCGGGGTGGTTGTTGGGGATCATATAGGTCTGATAAAGCCCGGCATAGGGCTGAAACTGGGCGTCTTCCAGCA
>CAZACO010000620.1:0-3116 GCA_964483185.1 uncultured Desulfobacteraceae bacterium | reverse complement strand
GACCGAAAGTAATAAATGATCTTCAGACACATCATAAATTATTTTTCAGCTTACAGATTCAAAAACAGCACAAATACCCTGGCCGCCGCCTCCACAGATTGTCTCCAATCCATACCTGGAACCACGCCTTCTCATTTCATGTAGAAGTGTGACCAGTCTCATAGTACCTGTTGCGCCTATCGGATGGCCAAGTGAAATACCTGATCCGTTTACATTTGTTTTTTTATCAAGATCGTCGCTGGTTATACCCATTAATTTTGCATCTGCAAGAGCCTGAACCGCAAAGGCTTCCTGTATTTCTATAAGATCTATCTGATCTATAGTAAGGCTGGCTTTTTCAAGAGCTTTATTGACAGAAGATGGGACAGCAGGGTAGGTAAGTGCCGGGTCAGTGCTCGCGACTGCGCATGACAGGAAAATTGCAAGCGGTTTTATTTTTAATTCTCTGGCACGCGATTCTCTCATCAAAACCACAACTCCAGCACCATCATTTTCACTTGAAGAATTTCCGGCTGTACATATGCCGCCGGGATATACCGTCTTTAATTTAGCTAATTTTTCAAAGGTAGTACCGCGCCTTGGTGTCTCATCTGCATTAAAAACAATCGGTTCACCTTTTTGCTGTTTAATCTTAATAGGAACTATCTCTTCCTGAAATAAACCTTTATCTATTGCCGCAATAGCTTTTTGATGGCTTCTTAATGCCCATTTATCTGCTTCTTCCCTGAGAATACCTTCATTCTTAGCCGCGTTTTCAGCCCAAACCATCATTGAATTAAGCTCTCCGTAACGTTCTATAGGCTGAGACATTACCCTGGCGCGCTGAATTCTGTCGTATAACGGGATACCCCACATTGCCATGGAACCGTGGCCTTTGGGCATAAATCCCAATTTTTTATCGGACCTGCCGCCGAGACCCCATTTAATATCTCCCGGGATATAAAGTTCAGTCTGGCTCATGGAGTCCATTCCGCCTGCTGCTATTATATCTGCATTTTCTGTTTGTATTTTCATTATACCCCAGAATACAGCATCAAGTCCCGAGCAACAGCGTCGGTCAAGAGTAACTCCAGGCACAGTATCCGGCCAACCGGCCTGAAGTAATGCCATACGCGCACCGTTTGCGCATTCACCATTCTGATAAGCCTGCCCCATTATCACATCATCTACCTGCACGGGGTCAATTTTGGCCCGTTTAACGGCTTCATTCAAAGCAATTGCAGTAAATTCGGCAACATGTATATCCTTAATCCTCCCGCCATAAGCTCCGATAGGAGTTCTTACCCCGCTTACAATAACAACATTATCCATATTATATCCTCATCACAAACTGTGGTTTAATTTAAGATAAAAACCGAAATTGTTTTAATAGTATTATTTTAAAAGTCAAGTTAAACTTGAATAATTATTGACATAATAAATTATTTTAATTAATGGTTATTCATTAACCAAAGTTAGCCTACTATATATTATCTCTACTTCAAAGACAATAATTTTTTTACAATATCCGTATAAGGTCCCCGTATTTTTATCTTTTTTATAACAAATTAGACGGAGGTAAAATATGAACATTGCGGAACTATCTCTAATGAATCAGGAATTGGGTGAACACGTAAGCATTATTTACGAAGGGCAGGAATTAACGAATTTTCAAATGGAAAGCGCTGCCAAAAAACTAGGCAATGCCCTTAAGAAGCTCGGCGTAAAGCACGGCGACAGAGTTATAATGCAAATGCCGAATTGTCCCGAGATACTTCAGGCATTCCAGGCTGTCTGGAAGATCGGGGCCATTGCGGTCCCTATCAATTATCTTGTGGGCCAGGATGACATCGCTTATATTTACCGGGACTGCGGAGCGAAGGTAATCATCAGTTCGCCGGAGTATCTGGATAAAGTAAAGACGGCCCTGGCCAGCATATCAGGTGAAAAATTTGTTATTATGGTCAACCGCGACAAGGAACAGGCAAACGGCACATTATCATTTCATAAGCTCGTGGAAGAGAACAGCGACAGCCTGGAAATGGAGAAGACTGAAGACGATGAGGTGGCTGCGATCGTCTATACCTCCGGAACCACCGGCAAGCCAAAGGGTGTTATGCTAACCAATTACGGGCTATACTATACGGCCAAGATGCAGCAGGAAACCACCAATCTTCCGCAGGACCTTGTCAGCCTGGCGGTTCTTCCTCTTTGCCACTCTTACGGAATAGCGACCATGAATGGTTCTTTCCTTCGCCTGAAAGGCAAAGTCGTTATCCTGCCGAGCATCAATCTGGAGCAAATATTTTCTGCCATAGACAAGTATAAAGTTCAGAGCCTCCCTGCAGTGCCGACTATATACGTTTACATGCTCCTGTTTCCTGATGCAGCCAAATATGATATAAGCTCCTTGAAATACTTCATCTGCGGGTCGGCGCCGCTGTCGCTTAAGACATGGAACGATTTCAAGGAAAAATTCGGGGGCGAGATCGCGGAAGGGTGGGGCCTGACCGAAGCAGGGGCAAATAATTCCATCAATCCCCTGGACGGACTGAAAAAAGTCGGGTCAATCGGCAAACCCATGAACGGGATGGAAATGAAAATATTTGACCTCAACGGCAACGAGGCAGCGCAGGGCGGGGAAGGTGAGATCGTGATAAAGGGGCCTATGGTAATGAAGGGATACTGGAATCTGGCAGACGAGACCAAGAGTGCAATCCGTGACGGCTGGTTGCATACCGGGGACGTAGGCTATGTTGACGAGGACGGCTATTTCTTCATTACCGACCGTCTGAAGGATCTCATTATCAAGGGCGGTGAAAACATTTCGCCGCGGACGATTGAGGAAGCGCTCATGAATTTTCCAAAAATTGCCGAAGCTGCTGTCATAGGGGTCAAGGACGATCTTTACGGGGAAGACATCAAGGGCTTCGTAGTGCTGAAACCTAATGAAAAAGCAACGCCCGAAGAAATCATCGAGTTTTGCAAGACAAAGCTCACGAAATTCATTGTGCCTAAAGAGATTGCCATAATGACCTCCCTTCCCAAATCGGCGGTTGGTAAAATTCTGAAAAAAGAATTGAGAAAACTTAAATAGAATTTCCCGGCGCTTTCGCACAGGCTTCGGACTTAACTCT
>CAZACO010000619.1:0-3118 GCA_964483185.1 uncultured Desulfobacteraceae bacterium | reverse complement strand
GGCGTAATACTCAATGTCGGTTACGTTGCTATTGAAGCTGGTTACGGACTTGTCGCAGGTTCTATGGCCCTGATAGCGGATGCCGGGCATAACCTAAGCGATGTACTAAGCCTGTTGCTTGCCTGGGGCGCTGGTTTCCTGGCGACAAAACCCGCTACAGAGAAAAGGACGTATGGTTTCCGAAAGGTAACGATAATGGCTTCCTTAATAAGCGCGATATTGCTACTTATTGCCCTTGGCAGCATTACGTGGGAGTCCATTGGCAGGCTTTTCGATCCAAAGCCGGTTAAAGGGGTGACCGTCATCGTGGTTGCTGCCGTTGGCGTAGTTATTAATACAATCACAGCGTTGCTTTTTGTATCGGGACAGAAGAAGGATTTGAACATCAGGGCGGCATTCCTTCATATGGCTGCTGATGCGGGTGTTTCACTCGGTGTTGTCGTGACAGGCATAATCATCATGTTCACAGGCTGGTTGCTGGTCGATCCTCTAACCAGTCTTTTTATCGTAGCAGTTATTCTTGTTAGTACTTGGTCTTTACTTCGTGATTCGATGAATCTTGCCATAGATTCGGTTCCTGAAGGCATCGACATCGCTGGAATAAAGAGGTACTTAACGGACCTTGAAGAGGTTTCTCAGATACATGATCTGCATGTTTGGCCTTTAAGCACATCGGAAGTTGCTCTATCTGTCCATTTGACGACAGGTGACGCCACTTTAAATAAAGATTTTCTGCCCAAAATCCAGCATGAATTACACGATCGTTTTAATGTTGAACATTCGACTATTCAGGTTGAAAGACAAGACGATGATCTTTGTATGTTAAACAAGGATTATCCCTGTGGTTGCACAAACAAAACACCGGGAATGGGTAAAGGAAAATGATACTAAACAGTTATATCATATTCGGGCCATATCCTGGAAATTATTGAGTGTGCAAACCTTGGGAAAATACGTTTCCGGTTTTTAGTTTGCCCTCCGGGAGAGCCGTTGAATACCCATCCCGGAGACTGTCAGCCTCGCCGCCTTGGATCTGAGGCATTCATCGACTTTTGTAACGTTGGGGTTCACTCAACCGGCACAGCCAACTCTGACGCAAATCTGGGGGCCGATACTGGGAACATATTTTTGCGCGAGCCTTTAATGTGAGCTTTGGGCGGTTCACGGATGGGAGGTCCTCTACAATATCCCGGAATCGTCAAACTCTGGGAGAGTTCCCAACGGAGGCGGGGGCCTACCGATGATTAGTATAAGGCTTTTCAGAAATAGAGACTTTATCCTATTCATGGGACTCATGCTCGGCCTGTTTTTTGCTCATGGGGCCGAGTGGACCAGGCCTTTGGTCCTTCCGGCCCTTGGCTGGGTCATGACCCTTTCCACACTGGCCATTTCCAGCGCCACCTTCCGTACACCCCGCTCCCTTGTCCTCCCTTTTGTTTTGGGCGTCCTCATGTCCTATGGGATCCTCTCGGGGTTTATTCTGGCCATGGCCTCCGTCCTGATCCATGACGACGCCCTCTGGTCCGGTTTTGTGATCCTGGCCGCAGTTCCACCAGCCGTTGCCGTCATTCCTTTTGCGGATTTCCTGAAAGGCGATCGCGTCTATGCCCTCATAGGGACCACCGGTGGATATCTGGGCGGTCTCCTCCTGATGCCTTTGATTGCCTCCCTTTTTATGGATACAAAAATCGTGGACCCTGCCAGCATTTTGATCGTCATTCTGGAACTCATCGTCGGGCCTTTCGTGCTGTCGAGAATCATCATCCGAACGCGCCTGGAAGGACCCGTCGCCCGATATAAGGGTACCATGACCAACTGGAGTTTTTTCCTGGTGGTCTATACCGTGGTGGGTCTGAATCAGGAGCATTTCGTTCGAAATCCTGTGGGGCTGGTTCCGGTCATTCTCATCGCTGTCTGCAGCACCTTTGTCCTTGGCCTTATCCTCGAAAGGATCTGTGCCCTGCTCAAGGTGGATACGAATATCGCAACCACCCTGGTCCTGCTGGGGACCTTGAAAAACTACGGCCTGGCCGCGGGCATTGCCCTGTTGCTTTTTGGCAAAGAGACGGCCCTTCCTGCCACGGTCTCAACCATCTTCATGATCATCTACGTCATCTGGCTCAATTATAAGACACATCGGGGAAGAACCGAGTTCCCATAAAGGATAAGGAGACCCGTTCCTTTATTGACCGCCCGTCAGAATCCTGGAAGTTTCCTTGATCGTGAAGAGGGAGTAAACTATTTCAACCCATATTTTCAATGCGATGATACTGAACATTTACATTCTGGTATCGATTATGTTATCGGTAAAAAATGTCATCAGGGATTTCGTGAGGGCATCGTTGCCCCTCGGAAACAACAGCCTGAGAAAGGAGGTGAATCGTTTCCATAAGAGTGTCTTGACAAACCATCCCATGAACTCAATTATCAACCCTAATCAGATACCATTTTGTAGTGTAATGAATCTATGAATTGAGACGTTGTCTCAGAAACGCGCCGACATATAGCCTTTGATAAAGGAGGAACTCGTATGTTCAAAGTAAGTGTTATGTATCCCAATCAAGATGGGGCCAAGTTTGATTACGACTATTACTGCACCAAACACATGGATCTGGTCAAAAAGCACCTCACCCCCCTTGGCCTGATCAAGACCGGTGTGGACAAAGGGGTTTCCGGTGGGGGTGACCAGCCGGCCCCTTATATATGCATGGGACATCTCTATTTTGAAAGAATGGAGGCGTATGAAGAGGGGATGGCCGAGGCCGCCCCTGTCTTAAGGGGAGACATCCCTAACTTTACCAACGTCATCCCGATCCGACAGATCAGCGAAGTCCTGGACTGATGAGGAACGGCGCCGCCGTGTGCCTGGGGTCGGCCCGTTGACATAGGACATGTTTCGGCCTTTTGGTTTGCCTGGAGGAACCGAGTGAGTATGACGAGGCCGGCCCCCCCTTGATGCCCTTTGATATTCACTGGGGAGTGGGGGACGTCCATCACTAAGTAAACAACTTGACATGATGTTGATATACTGATAATAGAAGTTTCATGCCAAGATTAGCCCGGCTCGATACCCCCGGTGTTCTGCACCACGTTATCATCCGTGGGATAGAACGCCGAA
>CAZACO010000618.1:0-3132 GCA_964483185.1 uncultured Desulfobacteraceae bacterium | reverse complement strand
CATTCATCCATCCGCCTATAGAACCTGAAGGCGCGGCCCAGGTTGTTCCAGTCGGCCTTGATTCGAATGGCAATCGATACGTAGAAAAGCAACAGAAGCTTCAGAAGCGGAACAATGGCCGCTGTCAGGAGAACGATGATCCCGACGACATGAAAACCGGACCGGAACAGCGCGCTCACCCCTTGTATGATGTTGGTCCTTTGTTCAAGCCCAAGTGCGGTTAGCGTCATAATAGGCAATATCATAGCAGGGATGAAAAGAATCAGACCTGTCAGGCTCAAAATCAGGGTGCGCTCAACCGGATCTTTCTTTGCCTGGTAGAGTGTGCATCGGCATCTCGGGCAGAGGCATTTAACCCCCGGACCGGGGTGGGTTTCCCGAATCAATACATCGCATTCAGGGCAGGCAATAAGACCTGCCGGGTCTATCTCTTTATGATTCAATTGGGGTCTGGTCATTGTGTGATAATCTAAATGAGCAACGGTTGCTGCACAACCTCACATGAATTTGATCAGATATCACCTTCAATTTTAGGCACTTTAGGCACTTTAGGCACTTTAGGCACTTGTAACTTAATGGTTAATAAATACCCTATCTCTTTTATCGATTCAAGCAAAATTACGGGCGTTCCCGCGTGCCGAACGCCTTCACCACTGGATACTGGATGCTGGATGCTGGGTAACCTTTGAACCTTTCAACCCCTGAATCTCTAATCCCTTCCCTGATTTCCTGTTGACACGGGGAATCTGCAGCAGTAAAAAATGCCTTTAGTAGAGGCGGGGTTAGAATTATCATTAACTTTGTAGAAAAAGAGAGGAACGCATGGATATCACCGAACCCAAGATAACGCCAGAGGAGATCCTGATCCTTCAAGATGACAATTTCAACCCGGACAATGTCTGCATTGTCACCGGGGCCGGGATGGGGATCGGGAGGGCGACTGCTGTAGCGGCCGCGGCCAACGGTCTGACCGCCGTGGGCCTGGACATCAACGAAGAGGAAGCCCGGAAAACGGTGGAGATGGTGCATGAAATCGGGGGAAAGATGATCTTCATCAAGACCGATCTCACCCGCGATGAGGATATCGAGCATGCCGTGGCCGAGGCGGCTAAGGCAGGGACGATTAAATACCTGGTCAATATCGCCGGTATCCAGCACATCGATTCGGTCGACAACTTCCCGATGGAGAAATATGACCTCATGCAGCGCCTGATGCTGCGGGCCCCTTTTTACCTCTCCAAATTGACGATCCCGCATATGAGGAGGAGCAGCGACGGTACCGGCGCGGTCGGCAATATGGCCTCGGTTCACGGGCACATATGCACCCTGAATAAGCCGGCCTACAATATCATGAAGTTCGGCCTGAGGGGGCTGAGCCAGTCTATTTCGGCCGAGGGCGATGGAAAAATACGTTCCTTTACGGTGAGCACCGGTTTCATCAAGACGGCCCTGGCCCTGAACCAGATCCCGGCACAGGCCAAACAACGGGGCATTACCCCTGAAGAGGTGGTGCGGGACGTCATGATGGGGGATTCGCGCATCAAGGAGATGATGTCTCCCATTGAAGTGGCCAATCTCTTTCTCTTCGGATTCTCCCGGTTCGGAAAATATCTGGTCGGCGGAGATCTCCTCTTTGACGGGGGCATGGTCCTGACCTATGCGGAAAAAAAGGTGGTCAAACAGACCCCAGAAGGGTAATTAACGGATATATATTTCTTTCTGGAGGAATTTCCTGAGCCGGAGTTTTTGAGAAGTTGCATGGTTATACACCGGGCAATCCGGCAGGAGGCCTGTCAGATACGGATTGCCGGACCGTCAGATGTTACGTCTTCTCCGCCTCAAGCATCTGTCTGAGTTCTTTTGCCAGAAAATCGATGTGCCGCCTTGCTTCTCTGGCCGCCCTTTCGGCATCTCTGTCCTGAATGGCCTCAAAAATATTGAGGTGCCGTCGGGCGATTATTTCCCGATTCCCCTCTTTCCTGAAGAGGGTTTCCCGGGATACGATATGCGTGTTCCACAGGATATCGTAGCAGGAGGCCATGAGATGTGAAAAGATGGTATTCTCCGTAGCCTGGGCGATGGACACATGGAAATCTGCGTCGGTCTTGGCGTCATCTTTTTTCAGTCTCATATTTTCCTGGTCCTTTTCTATGATTTTTTCAATTTTTTTGATGTTCTCCCGGGAGGCCATTTTCGCG
The DNA here is from genome assembly GCA_964483185.1 of uncultured Desulfobacteraceae bacterium. Taxonomy (GTDB): domain Bacteria; phylum Desulfobacterota; class DSM-4660; order Desulfatiglandales; family Desulfatiglandaceae; genus CAZACO01. The sequence continues at coordinate 934 of CAZACO010000618.1, read as the reverse complement.
GCATTGTAGGCCACCCAGCTTTCCATGGCCCGCCGCATCTCCAAAAATTCAAAGAGCTTCTCCATATCCTCGGCGATAAGAATGCTCACGGGGTCCTCAAGAAATTTCTCACCAATGGATCTGACAATAATTTTGCTTCTCGGCCGGATTTCAATAAACCCCATTGTCTGAAGGGCATTGAGCGCTTCTCTCAACGGGGGACGGCTTACCCCGATCATTTCAGCCATTTCCCGCTCAGAGGGGAGTTTGTCTCCTGGCTTCAGTTCGCCCTTGTTCAACATCTCCTTGAACTGCTCTATGATTTCATCCGAGATTTTTCTGGGGGAAATCTTCTTGAACATGGAGGCCTTTCTGTGAGCCCTGTGCAGGCAGGTTAGTTGTGTGCAGGCCATCGGCCGCGGGCGACGCGACGATCCTGAATGTGCTTATACCAGATTCATTTTTGTGCTACAAGGCCGATTTTCAGTGATACATGATGCGCTTGGAAATGGGGTTCCGAATATGGATTCAGAATCGTTTGATCGGTTTTATGCAGCTAATAAAATAATCAGGCCATACGCCAGACAAAGAGAGCACTGCCATAACACCTTGACACCTTGACACGTACAATTCTGAAATTTTTACTTGACAGGGTTTGGGTATTTGGCATACTGGTATTACCAATTACTCAGGCCGATGAGGCCTGACTTTTTTGCGGCTTTAAGGGGACTCCCTAATTTTAATTATATATAAAGCAAAGCAATCTTCCCAGCGGGGAGGATATTTTCAAATTCAGGGGGAGATTTTTCGATGTTAACGTGCTATGAGATGACAGTTTTTAATAGACGGATTTGAAAGCTTTTCTTCCCTGCGGACCCTATGAACTGAAAACGCCAATCTAGAAACGGCAGCTCACAAACAGATTCAGATTGAAATTATCTTGCTTGATCTAACT
>CAZACO010000617.1:0-3144 GCA_964483185.1 uncultured Desulfobacteraceae bacterium | reverse complement strand
TCGACAATAAGGCGGCCGATAATCTCCTCGACCGTGAACAGGGCCAGGGAATCCAGATGGCTGACAAACCGGTCCTTTGCATAGAAGGCCGTATCATCCGACGCGTCCAGTCTCGAAAATGCGTCGTTAGAAAAGATCGGGCTCATGACAGACACTCGCTCATCGAGATAGTTTGTTGCTGTTTCCATTTTCTTACCTCCATAAAAAAGCCGGGTTCACTGATAGTGAAACCCGGCTCGTAGCCCCTTTTTCAGGGCGGGTTTACGATATTAAATTTCAATTAAAGTAAGCATTCAGGGCACTCTGTCAACAGCTCTGAGGCCCCGAATATCCATTATCAGGCCGCTTCCAGCTTCTGGCGGTCGGCCATGTCCATGAGGACCCTCTCCCTGGCCTTGTCTATCCCCAACGCCTTCCGCTTCTTGTCAATATGGGCGATCATGAGGCGCGCCATTTCATAGGGATCTTCTGCAAACCCCCACTTTCCGAATCCCAGTTCTTCGAGTTCTTCAAAGAGGTGCCTGTGGAACTTGGTCCCCTCCATGATCGGAAAGGTGACCCCAAAGACCGTATATACGCCCGAGGCTACAAAATAGTGGCCGATGGATATAGCCTTCTCACTCATGTATTCGGGTGCAGCCCCTGCAACCGGCAGATCTGCGATGCTCTCCCCCAGACCGCCAACACGCGCCATTTCGGCACAGGCCGTCAGGATACGGCTGTTATCCACACAGGAACCCAGGCCCAGTACCGGGGGCATGCCCACGGTCTCACACACTTCCCTCAAACCGTCTCCGGCCAGATGGGCCGCCTCGGGTCTGTAGAGTCCGGCCTTGGCTAAAGAAATCTGGGAACATCCGGTCTGCACCACCAGAACGTCGTTTTTGATCAACTCTTTCACCAGTTCCACATGGACCCAGTCCTGCTTCACCCTCGGATTGGTGCACCCGACCACCCCGGCCACGCCACGAATCCTGCCGTTGATGATGTTGTCGTTCAGGGGGGTGTAAGAGCCTCTGAATGTTCCGCCCAGCATGTAGTTGATATACTCGTGGGAAAAGCCGTGGATCCCCACGTTTCGGATATTGGGGATCTCAACAGGAAGTGTCCGGTTCTTGAACCGGACGATGGCGTTTTCCACAATCGCGTCCGTGCACTCCCTCGGCGTATGCTCGTGGAATTCGATGTGGGTCACCCCTTCGATGTGGCATCTGGGGTTGGTGGTGAAGAGCTTGGTCCCGTAGCACTCGGCCACCTTGCCCAGCCCCTGTTTGATACACTGGACATCCACACCCATGGCATCCACCGCTCCGGTGATCAGAACCGCCTCCGTGGACATGAAATTGCCGGCATGGGGAATCCCGTGCCTCGAGAGCATCTCGGCCCCTGAACAGCACATGCCCACGAGATTGATGCCCTCGGCCCCCGCATCCTTGGCAGCCTGGATCAGGGTTGGATCATCCACAGACGCCAGCATGGACTCAAACAGGTTGGGTTCGTGCCCATGGATAATGATATTCACCTCATTCTCCTTGAGGCATCCCATGTTGACCTCTGCCTTGACCGGCGTGGGCGTGCCGAAGAGAATGTCGGAAACTTCGGTGGCGATCATTGAACCGCCCCAGCCGTCTGCCAGGGCCGTCCGGGTGCACTGCTTGGTGATGTTTTTATAATCCTGATCCACCCCGATGTGGGTCCGGTGCATGATCTCCATAATCTCGCGCATGGCGCCCCTCGGGACCACGCCGTTCTTTCGCCAGGTCTCCAGGGTCTTTTCAGGAACCCGTTTAATAAACGGGATCTCCCCCTCCACCTGGACATAGGTCCTCTCCAGCTCGTGGTAGACGTCCAGGGCGATGTCCTTAAGGTCCCGCCCTTCCACATCGATACCCAACTCCACGGCCAAGTCCCCCAGCTTGATGGGGTCCTTGATAGTATATTCCTGGATCCTGCCGTTGACCACCTCCCGAAAGAGATCCAGCATGGACATGCCGTGATCCGTATGGGCGGCCGCGCCCGAGGCCACCATGCGCGCAAAATTCCTGGCCTGGATCGTATCTGCGGTGGCGCCGCAGACCCCGGTCTTGGCATAGGGATCTCTGGGGTTGAGGCGGCACGGTCCCATGGTGCAGTTTTTACAGCAGGCCGAATCGGCCCCGATAGGACACGCCTTCATGTCTGCCGCACGGTGAAATGCGGTCTCGACGCCATCCCTTTCCGCCTTCCGAAGCATCTGCGCGGTAGCCTCGCAAATCGTGGCCTCCTGGATATTGAGCGTCTTCGCCTTAGCGTCCTTTTTCGCCTTTTCAGTCATCTGTAGAGCCCCCTTAAACTTAATAGTAATTGTTACTGCTCTCTGCGTGAATTTTTTTTACCGTTTCCAGATTGCGACAACGCCGCTTTCCTGGAAGAAAAGTTGAACCAGCGCCCACCCTTCAGCGCCCTTTTCATTCAGCATATCCGTCAACCGGCGCGTCTGATCCGTCGGCACGTCGTCCAGGGCGCACTCACCTTTTTCAGAACAGAAGAATGCGAGATGCTGAAATGCCTGAGCCGGGATTTTGGTGATGTCGTATTCAAATGTCATGGGTTTCCTCCTTCTCGATCTTCTGCCGGGACCGAATCCCTATCCCCGCCTTTCTCCCTTTTGGCCGGATGATTCGTTCTCGCTTTCCGCATACACACCTGGTTCCAAAGGATCCACCCCCGGAAAACCGAGGCCCTTGGCCACGCATTCCGCGCAGATGCCCACAAACTCCAGTTTGTGTCCGAACACCCCGTACTTTGTGAGATGGCTCGTCATCTTCTGCAGCATATCCATCGGGTTTTGCGACGAGGGCATCGGAAAGTCTTCCACTCGGCCACAGTGAATACAGGTCATATGATAATGGGTGCTTAGATTTCCGTCAAAGCGCATCTGCGTTCGCCCAGGGGCCAGTTTTACGATGTCTCCATTCGCGGCCAGGACGTCCAGATTGCGGTAAACAGTCCCCAGACTGACGCGGGGCAGTCGAGACCTGACCCGCTCGTAAATCTCGTCGGCAGTCGGATGGGTCCTGGACCGTTTTACTTCCTCCAAAATGACCTGACGCTGGCGGGTCGATCGTTGTATCACATCGAAATGCAAAAAGGCCTCCTGGGGAT
>CAZACO010000616.1:0-3144 GCA_964483185.1 uncultured Desulfobacteraceae bacterium | reverse complement strand
TCAAGTTTCACAAGAGGTAACTCATGAAAAAAGGAAACGACCCAGGGAAACCTAACCATAAATATGGTATGGTCATCAATATTGACAAATGCACCGGCTGTGGGACATGTATGGTTGCCTGTGCAGCTGAAAACAACGTTTCCGTAAGGCCTGACCAATCGGACAAGGAACGCACCATCACCTGGATGCAACTTTACAAGATCACAAATGGAAAAGACTTCCCCGATACCGAGGTCAGTTATTTTCCCAGGCCCTGCATGCACTGTGACCATCATCCTCCCTGCGTTTCCGTGTGCGTTGCGACCGCCACAAAACTGGACTTCAATACCGGCATTGTCAGCCAGATATATACCCGATGCATCGGTTGCCGGTACTGCCAGGCAGCCTGCCCCTACGGGGCCAGGTATTTCAACTGGTGGGACGCATATTTTCCAAAGAAAAAGGGCCTTGACCGGTACCTCACGCCGCAGGTGTCTCCCCGTATGAGGGGCGTCGTTGAAAAATGCACATTCTGCCACCACCGGCTGATGCAGGCAAAAACCCAGGCATATGCAGAAGATCGGCGGGAGATTGAAGAGGATGAATACGTGACCGCCTGCACAGAGGCCTGCCCGGCCCAGGCCATCACCTTCGGAGATCTGAATAATCCCGAGCACAAGGTCTCCAGGCTTATAAAGCACCCGTTTACATTCAGACTCTTGGAGCGGATCGGTACGGAACCGAAGGTCTATTATCATTCCAGCAGGGATTGGGTCCGCAAGTTAGCCGATAACTTCCTGCCCGGAGAATATACGCCCGTGGTCAACAAGACCTGGATGGAAGAAGAGTGGTCAACCAAGCCGGGACGCGATACGTTTTAGTCTTGCAAAGGTTCAAAGGTTTCGGGTTCAGAGGTTCACGGGTAAACCACTCTTGTTGCTTAAAATTTTTGTTTGTAATCCCGCCTCGCGGGACAAAAAGCGAAGATGTTTTGTGGTCGAAGATCCCGTCTTTAGCGGGACTAACCCATCCGATTCATTAGAGATGGAGGTTTTCCCTCCGCAGCGGGATTGAACGATTCCCCTTTGTCAGGACAAACGAGATTCCAGAATTCCGTGGAGCCCGTTCAAGGTTCGTGAATTCCTACTGGATGAAATTCAGAATTACAGGGTCCGATGAAATCTAACCCTGAACCCTTGAACCCTTGAACCCGTGAACGGTCACTTAGTTTTTTAGATCTCAGGAGGACGCGTAATGGATTCGCCATTGTTACCGCATGGAGTTAAGAGATGTTCCACATGGGCCTTTTTTTTCTGGACCCTGCCGTGGTTAGCCCTCCTGGCATGGGGGGGGCTGTCGGCCTTTCTATGTCTTTGGAAGGGGTTGAACCAGACAAACATGAGCAATGTCTTTGCCTTTGCCCTCTGGATCGTATTTGATCTGGCAGTGATCGCCCTTGGCGCCGGTGCCTTTTTTACCGGATTTCTCACCTATATTATAGGGAAAAAGGAGTTAAAAAACATCATCAGTACTGCGGTGATCATCGGCTTCATATGCTATTCGGGCGCCATGGCCATGTTAGGAATAGACATCGGCCAGCCGATCAGAGGATGGTTCATCTTCTGGCACGCCAATATCCATTCCATGTTGGTTGAGGTGTCGTTCTGCATTACCTGTTATCTGATGGTCCTGGCCATCGAGTTCATACCGATCATCCTGGAAAACAGGAAGTTGGAAGAGATAAAAGAACTCCGGCTGTTTGGACATAACCTCCATGAAATCATGGCCGTTTTTGCCGCAACCGGCACGTTTCTGTCATTCTTTCACCAGGGTTCCTTAGGCGGAATGTTTGGTGTGATGTACGCGAGGCCCTTTGCAGCGAGGGAAGGCTTCTATATCTGGCCATGGACGTTTTTCCTATTCGTCCTTTCAGCGATCGCCTGTGGTCCGTGCTTTACCATCCTTTGCACAAAACTGACCGAATTCTTCACCCGTAAAAAACTGGTTCCCGACAGTGCGATTCAGCTTCTTGCAAAGATGTCGGGATGGCTCCTCTCCATCTATGTGGTCTTAAAGATCTTTGATTACCTAGGTTGGATGTACGGTGTTGTCCCGAGGGCAGGGCTCACATTCGAGAGCTTTTTCAGAGAAGGGCCATACGGCGTCTGGATGGTGGTATGTGAGATGATATTCTGCGGTATCCTGCCTGCAATCATCCTTATGGCACCCAAGGCCAGACAAAACCAGGGGTGGCTTATCATCGCATGTCTGTTAAATTGTATAGGGATCGTCCTGAACCGCTTCCTGTTTATTATCGTCACCTTGGCCATACCTGTCATGCCGTTTGACAGGTTCTGGAGCTACCTCCCCACGTGGCAGGAATGGGGCATCGGACTCGCAGTCGTCGGTTATGGATTCCTGCTGTTTTCGGCTGCCTACAGATATCTACCCATCTTCCCCAAAGAAAGGGAACTGAACCCTGTCACAGAATAGCAGGGCGCAGGAGGGGGAGACCTCACAAGGAGAGATATAATGACACCGTTTTCTTTTGAATGGCAGTGGAACCTTGAATACCTTATATTCTTTGGACTCCTTTACATCGCACTCGGCATCATAGGCGTCGGGATTACCTTCACAGTGATAAAAACCGGGCTGCAGGCCTTAGGATTTATGAGGGAAAGGCACTTTTAAATCCACACCACCGTATCCTGGCGCCAGTGGATGTTGTCCTGAGTCACCAAAAAGGCCCAGTAGTATGCTTTAGTCTCCTCCTGGATATTTTCAACCCCTGTTTTTGCCGATGCTAACCGCTTGTGGGTCCTCACAATTCCCACATCGTTCCACATGAAACTCCTGATTTCATCCCAGTTATGTGAAACCACCACCCTCTCCTCACTGTCCGTAGCGCTGCCCGGGTCCCACCAATGGGCCTTGGGATCGAGTGCCTGTTGACACCGACTAAGTGTGCTGTTACCATGAATCCATCCGGGTGAAACGGTCCTGAACAGAGGGCCTTTCGCTGGGATACAATCCAACATCTCGGACCTGAAATGAAGTTAGGGGCTTCGCCCGATTGGAATTCCCTGAGCCGGAGTTTTTGAGGACATACCATTCCGAGACGTCACATTATGCCTGTTTATGAGTATCAGGCCCTTGACAGGGCGG
>CAZACO010000615.1:0-3147 GCA_964483185.1 uncultured Desulfobacteraceae bacterium | reverse complement strand
CATCTATCGAATTACCCTCTATTTCGTTAATATATTGGGATTCATATGTTTCAATCAGGGTCCCGATTGTCTCCATCAGGGAGGTCAATGGATGGTTCTCATTATTCCCCACTTCATCAATCAGGCTATCAAGGAGATTGACCAATTTGTTGTAGTCTTTTTCATTATGGGGCACGGAAAATATGGGCTGGATATCAGGCCAGACTTTTGCAATTTCTTTAAGTTGGGTATTCATTATTTCCTCCAAGATCCTCGATCATATTCTTTATGGGTAAGAATATGGCGAATGTAAATCCGATGCGTATTGTAGTGTATGGCAGCAATCAAACGGGCTTTATTGCCACCAATATTAAACACTGTTAAATCGCTGACTTTATCAGCACTCGGAAAAGTTTGCCGAAGTTCGGTAAATGAATTGAAATCAGTATGTTTGACTATCCGATACCACGATTCAAGTGCAGTGGAACAATCGGGATGTCTTTTAGTAAATTCGAGTAAGCGCTTTCGAGTGATTACGTGCACAGGGAGAGCTTATCTCAAAATGAGATATTTGTCAATTGAAAAATATAATGGGGATATTGTATCCTCAGTGACCGGACATGTCACATCTCTATGCATTCAACAATATGAGCCAAGAGAAGAGCCCTATACATCAAGCGTAAGAAAACTGCTGGGTATAAGTCAACCGGCGGTGAGCCGTGAGGTAGTGCGGGGGAGAAATTGGCTCAGGATATGAATTTAAGTTTAATAAGGTGAGAAATGCAATTTTTCATGACCGTCCCCTTATTACATGGAGCGGTTTTCCATTTCCTGAATGGAACTAATTGATATTACATGTTAATGGATCCATTTCGGCGCCTTCACTGTCGGTATTTCTACCTTGACACCCTGGAAGCGGCCCTCTATACTTCAGGGCCAAAATCAGCCCGAGTTGAACATATGATAGAATACCAGTTTGATATCCCTTTTATTGCTGATCTGGCCCTCAGGGAAAAGCAGATTCAGCAAAATCATCGGCCGATTATCAGCGTCCATAAATGGTTCGCGCGGCGGCCCGGTACGCTTTTCCGTGGTTTACTCCTCTCCGAATTCGCTTCCCCTCCCCTGAGTAAACGGTTTTATGAACCCCATACGTTTAACGGACTTCGAATTGCGGACCCGTTTATGGGGGGCGGGATCCCCTTGATTGAGGCGAACCGGATCGGGTGTGACGTCATCGGGTACGATATCAACCCCATGGCCCACTGGATTGTCCAGCGGGAGGTCGAACATATCGATCTCGACTCCTACCGGCGGGAGGCGGAGATCCTGAGACGGAACCTTGAACAAGAAATCGGACACCTGTATCGAACCCGATGTCTTAAATGCGGCAGCACCCGCGCCCACGTTAAATATTTCCTATGGGTCAAAATGATAACATGCAAGGGATGTGGTGAAGACATCCGCCTTTTCCCGGGTACCCTGGTGGCACAAAACGTGAGACATCCCATGAATGTCTTTGTGTGCCTGACGTGCGGCAACCTTACAGAGGCGGATGATCGCAAAAATCCCGGACCGTGCGCTGGCTGCGGAGACCCTCTGTCAATTCATGGTCCGGCAAAAAGAAATAAATGTACCTGCCCCCAATGCGGGCATGTAAATACCTACCCCGATACTGAGGCGGGCCCTCCCCCGCACCATATGTTCGCCATCGAGTACCACTGCGCGAATTGTAAACCCGATCATCACGGTCGCTTTTTTAAAAGACCGGATACCGACGACCTGCGGTCATTTGAGCAAGCCAAGGCCCGATGGGTGCGGATGAAGCCCCGATTCGTCCCCGATGCGGCGATTCCTAAAGGTGACGAATCCAACCGACTGCATCGATGGGGCTACCGTTACTATAGGGAGCTGTTTAATACCCGGCAGTTACTGGGGCTGGAGTTGAGCTGCCGCATGATCCATAGGGTTTCTGCGCAAAGAATCCGGCATGCCCTGGCCACAAACCTCTCGGACCTGCTCCGCTACCAGAATATGGTCTGCCGTTATGACAAAATGGCCTTAAAGTCCCTGGATATTTTTTCGGTGCACGGGTTTCCGGTGGGGCTTATTGAATGCGAATCCAATTTCCTGGGGATAAAAAATGAACGCAAAGGGCTGAGCATTGGAAGCGGCGGATGGTTGAATATCATTGAGAAATATGCCAAAGCCAAGGCCTATTGCGACCACCCCTTTGAGATACTCTACCGGGACAAAGGCAAACGAATCATTCCCATGCCCGGTGAATGGATCGGAGACAAAGACAGTCGTGGCATCACTCAAAGAACCATAGACCTTTCCTGTGCGGATTCAACCATTAAGACCCTGGATTCGAACAGCTTGGATGGGGTGTTTACGGATCCGCCCTATCTCGGCAATGTTCAATACGCGGAACTCATGGATTTTTGTTATGTGTGGCTCCGCCAATTGGTGGGCAAACAAGAGACCGGCTTTCATGTGGCCTCCACCCGACATGTGAACGAATTAACCGCCAATGAAAGCATGAAACGAGGTCCCGAGGATTTTACCGAAGGCCTTTCATCGGTTTTCAGGCAGATGGTGGAGGCCCTGAAGCCGGGTTCTCCCTTGGTGTTTACCTATCATCACAATGCCATCAGTGCATATTATCCCGTCGCAGTGGCTATCCTCGACGCAGGGCTTACGTGTTCCGCTTCCCTGCCTTGCCCTGCGGAAATGGGGGCTTCGATTCATATTAACGGCACAGGGTCTTCCATCATTGATACGGTCTTTGTCTGCCGCACCACAGGTAAATTTCCCAGGGCATGGCTCATCGAGTCTCCTGAAGCGCTTGCACGGCTTGTTCAGGATAACGTGGATGCGCTGAGAAAAGCAAAGGTCAAGGTAACGTATGGCGATTTGAGGTGTATCACCTACGGTCATTTGATCCGCTTGTCCATCTGGGTCCTTCGCAAGACATGGAATCGCCGCATGGAGGCAGACAAGAGACTACAAGAAGTGGCCCGTTGGATCGATCATTTCGGCGGTCTGTCCGCAGTGGAAGGGTTCTTGAATTTAAGTTCGGAGAATCTTTACGAATCAAGACGCGCCGCAGTGGGCGAGCCCGCAGCCATATATGCTGAAAATGGCGAAGCGGTCACCTTTTAGGCA
>CAZACO010000614.1:1592-3148 GCA_964483185.1 uncultured Desulfobacteraceae bacterium | reverse complement strand
ACTATCACCGATTTTCTTGTTTTTCGTGACAGAAAACCTGGAAATAAGGGCCTAAATCGCAAGTGGTTAGATTATTTTTGCGTATCTCAAAAAGTCCGGCAGAGGGAAAAAAGTCCCCACGGCCGAATCGCACAGATCGAAGGACCTTGTTGCAACATATCATTTTACCGATCCTTAAGAAAGTGGTTTTTGTAGGGGCGGTCGCCTTCAAGGAATGTTTCGATGTGGAATTGATCTTGACCGATAATGACCTCTACGGCCCCGGACCGGGCCGTCCGGATCACCTTGCAGTCGATGTCCCGAAGCCTGCCAAGGACGGTTCGATGGGGGAAATTACGTGCGATCCTTTCCCCTGAAGAGACGACGCATATAGCGGGCCTCACCATGTCTAAGAACTTCTTGGTACTGGATGTCTTGCTCCCGTGATGGGGGGAAAGGAGGATATCGCTTTTGATCATTCGACCCGCATTGGCAATGAGCACCTCCTCGCCGGCCTTTTCCAGGTCGCCGGGGAAGAGAAAGGACGTTTCCCCGTAGGTGATTTTGAGGACTAGTGAATTGTTATTGAGCCGCTTTTTGTCGTCTTTAATGCTGAGGACTCCCGTGTCGGGGTCAGGATGGAGGATCCGCACCCGGGCACCATTTATCCTGATCTCCCGCTTCAAATCAGCGGGGAGCATTTTTTTGATGTTTTGTGTCTGAATAATTGCCATGAGTTCTCTGAAAGTAGCCGTGTCCACCTCGTCGCCGTTATACCAGAATTCTTTGGGGTGAAAGAACCTGGCTATGAAACGAAGACCGTTCATATGGTCTGCCTGAGGGTGACTCAGGACCAGGTAATCAATGCACCGGATTTTTGAATGCCATAGGTAAGGGGCCACGACCATCTTCCCCACGTCAAAACTGCCGCTCGAGAATCCGCCACCGTCTATGAGCATCTTTTTTCCGCCTGGAAAAGAAACAAGGGCCGCATTACCCTTTCCCACGTCCAGAAAGGTTACCTGAAAGTCCCTGTTGAATCTGACCTTGGTTACCCAGTAGGCGACATCGCTCAAGGCAAGAACGATGACGACAGCGAGCCCTATCTTTGCCCATCTAAAGCGTTTGAAAAAGAAAGTGAAGAGGATGAGGGAATAAAAGACGAGTATTTCAAAGAGATTCGGGGTGACCATCCAGATGCTCGACCCGGGGAGGCGGGACCAGAACGTTATGATGTCCATCATTATGTTGAGGCCCCATGAGCCGATGTTGAGGAAGAAACCGGCAACCCCTGTGGAAAAGGGCACGGTTATGGCGGAAAGGAGGCCCAACGGTATGATCCATATCCCTAGGATCGGGATGGTTGTCAGGTTGGCCGGGATTGAGACTAAAGACATCCGGTGAAAATAGTAGCAAGTGACGGGAAGGAGAAAGAAAACAGCGGCCGCACTCACTGCCGCGAGCCCGATGAAATAATCGAGCAGGCGGTTAAGTGCGTGCCTCTTTTCATGCCGGGGGTTATCCGGATCGTGGAGCTTATTCAGTATGGCCGGCGTGAACCAGAGGATCCCTATTAC
>CAZACO010000614.1:0-1492 GCA_964483185.1 uncultured Desulfobacteraceae bacterium | reverse complement strand
TTTCCCTGTCCTAGTAGGGCGCCGGTAAGGAAGAAAATGAGGAGGAGGGTATAGGCTTTCAGCCGTGAAGAGAAAAAGAGGACAGCGAAGAGGCAAATGGTGATGGAGAAAACCAGAGCGAGGATAAGGCCGTGGCTGTGAAAGGGGATTTCATGCGCCGCAAATATGCCTCCGGCAAACGATACGAGCATCGGTATGAGCGGGCGATGAAACAGGTTACTCGTTTTCCCGCCATATGGTGGCCCCCAGTCCCCTGAATTTTTTTTCAATGGCCTCGTATCCTCTGTCCAAATGGTAGATCCGGTGTACCTCGGTTCTGCCCCCTTTCGCCACCAGCCCTGCCAAGACAAGGGATGCGCTGGCTCTGAGGTCAGTTGCCATAACAGGAGCGGAAAAAAGCCTCTCTTTTCCTTTAATCAAGGCTTGACTCCCTTTGATTTCAATATCGGCGCCCATCCGCCGGAGTTCGCTGACGTGGATGAACCTGTTTTCAAATATGGTTTCCCTGATCGTGCTCCATCCATCTGCAACCGCCATGAGGGTCATGAACTGCGCCTGGAGATCTGTGGGAAAACCAGGGTACGGCATGGTCTGGACGTCAACGCTTTCAATGCGGTCAGGTCCTTGTATGGTAATGCTTTCGTCGCCCGCGTCTATTTCCGCTCCTGCCAATCTTAGCTTTTCAATAAGCGAGGTGAGATGCCCCGGCAGGCACGCATCGATTTTTATGCTTCCCCGGGTGATGGCCGCTCCGATCATAAAGGTTCCGGCCTCGATCCTGTCAGGTATAATTTCGTGTTGGCATGACTTCAGGCGATCCACTCCATTGATGACGATGGTATCGGTCCCGTCACCTTCGATATCGGCGCCCATGGTCCGCAGCATATCGGCGAGGTCCTGGACCTCGGGTTCATTGGCGGCGTTTTTCAAGATTGTCTGACCTCTGGCGGTCACCGCAGCCGTCATGATATTTTCGGTACCGGTGACCGTCGGGATATCAAAGAAGATTTCCGCCCCGTTCAACCGGTTTGCACGGGCATTGATGTAACCGTGATCCAGATAGATGTCGGCCCCCATGGTCACGAGGGCCTTCAGATGCAGATTGATCGGCCGTGCACCGATGGCGCAACCTCCCGGCAGGGAGATTTTGGCCTTGCCGCATCGGGCCAGGAGAGGGCCCAACAGGAGGATCGATGCCCGCATAGTCTTAACAAGGTCATAGGGGGCCTGATGATTTGTCAGGTTGTCTGAATTTACATGAAGGGTTTCCCCCTCTTCCCTGAAATCTGTTCCCAGATTTGACATGATGCGCTTAATGGTATGAATATCTCTAAGCTGAGGGATTCTTTTCAGGCGATGCCAGCCGCCTGTCAGAAGACAGGCCGCTATGATGGGAAGGGCGGCGTTTTTGGCCCCGCTGATGTTGACGGTGCCTTTCAAGGGGTTGCCGCCTTCAATAATTATCTTGTCCATAGGATATCATCCTTGACGA
>CAZACO010000613.1:0-3156 GCA_964483185.1 uncultured Desulfobacteraceae bacterium | reverse complement strand
GTTAACGCCTTCTTCAGGCGATCGAGATTGGCCGGCGCCATAGGACAAAGGGGTAGCCGCATCTCATCCTGAATCTTACCCATCAAGGCCAGGGAGGTCTTGACCGGAATCGGGTTTGTCTCAAAAAACATGGCCTGGCACAGGGGAAAGAGTTTGTAAAAAAGCGCTTGGGCGTCATCCACCCTCCCCTCTTCCCAGGCAGTAACCAGGTCGGCAGAGTCCCTGGGAACGATATTGGCCACCACGGAAACAACCCCCCTGCCACCGAGGGAAAGCACCGGCAACGTGACATTGTCGTCACCGGACAGGAGCGTGATGTTGTCGCCCGCCAACCTGACGATCTCAGCCATCTGGCCAAGGTTCCCCGAGGCCTCCTTGATAGCGACCACTTCTGGCAGTTCTGCCAGACGGGCGACTGTTTCAGGCAGCATGTTGACACTGGTCCGGCCCGGCACATTGTAGAGGACCTGGGGCAGGGGCACCGCGTCTGCGATGGCCTTGAAATGACGGTACAGACCCTCTTGAGTCGGTTTGTTATAGTAGGGCGTGACCTGCAGGGTTGCATCCGCCCCAACCTTTTTGGCATGTTGGGTCAGTTGGATCGCCTCGTTTGTGCTGTTCCCACCTGTCCCTGCAATAACCGGCACCCTCTTATTGACAGCCTCGACAGCAATATCGATAACCCGGGCGTGTTCCTCCACGTTCAGGGTTGCTGACTCACCCGTTGTGCCACAGGGTACAATGGCACTGGTGCCGTTAGCGATTTGAAACTCTATGAGTTCGCGGTATCCTTCTTCATCCACCTGCCCATTTTTGAACGGGGTCACGATTGCGACTATAGATCCTTTAAACATGATAACCTCCCCATCTATCTATTTTGGAATTAGAATTTTGGATTTTCCCCGCCGCACGGCATCGCTTCTGGAAAAGTTTGGCTGATATGTATCCTGTTTTTCAAGCCACCACCTTCAATCCGATATAACGGCCTTTCAAGATTTCCTTGAAACGCTACAAGGCCTCCTGATTGAGTCGCCCTTCGTAAACCATTGAAGTGTTTCCCTCGAGCCACACCTCTTCAAAGCGATCTCCCTTCCTTTGAAAATGGATGACTAATTCCTCTCCCCCTCGGGTCATCACCTTTACGGGGGAGGTCACCATTCCCCGGATCGCGCCCGTTAGGGCAGAGGCGATGGCCCCGGTTCCACACGCCAGGGTCTCATCCTCGACCCCCCTTTCATAGGTCCTCACGGCTAACCTGTCGGGGCCGATTTTTGTCATAAAGTTGGCATTGGTCCCTTCTGGAGCAAACCGGCGATGGAAGCGGATAGCCCTCCCCTCCTCCTTTACCGGATGATCCGCTACGTCTTCAACACCAACCACAACGTGTGGCACTCCTGTATTGATGGAATCACAACTCTTCCAGCCTTGCTGAAATTCCAGGTCAATGTCCATGGAAGGGGTGCCCGGATTAGGCATAAGGACCTTTACCATACGTCCATTGACTTTAGCCGAAACCGGTCCGGCCAGGGTCTCAAAGGTCATTTCAGAAGCCGCGATCTTCTTTAAGCAGGCGAAACGGGAGACACAACGGCTCCCGTTACCGCACATTTCAACCTCCCCGCCGTCGGCGTTAAAGAAACGCCATCCGAAATCATATTTAACCGACCGGGTCACAAAGATGACGCCGTCAGCTCCGACCGATGTCCTCCGTCTGCAGGCCCTTTGAACCAATCGGCCCATCTCTTCTTCCCTTATATGTTCATCCCTGTTGTCAATCAAGATGAAATCATTGCCGCTGCCGTTCATCTTCCAGAATTCAATCGGCTTCATTTTTGGCCCTCAGTTCTTTTGCGTAAGCTGTCGTCCTCCGTCAAGAAATCCGGAATGGTCTCCCCTCTGATCAGATCTTCAAACCGTTCTCTCTCCCGGATGGTATAATAGCGATCCCCCCTGACCATTACCTCGCAAACCTTCGGCCGGGAATTATAGGTTGAGGACATGCTGAAACCATAAGCACCCGCGCTCATGACCGCCATCAATTCCCCGGGTTCAAACATTTCCACATCCCTTCCTTTGGCCAGGAAATCCCCGGACTCGCAAATAGGGCCGACGATATCGGCCTTGACTTTCTTGCGGCCCAGCATCTTCACGGGCTGAATCCCATGATATGAATTATAGAGGCTCGGTCGCATCAGATCATTCATGGCCGCATCCACCACAAAAAACATCTTGTCTCTGGTAGGCTTGGTGTAAAGGACTGTGGTAATAAGGATGCCGGCATTCCCTACAATGACACGACCCGGTTCCAAAATCAGGGCCACCTCCGACGTTCCAAGTTCCTCCTGAACAGCCCTGGCGTATTCCTTGGGGTGCGGCGGTTCCTCTCTGTCATACGTAATCCCCAAACCCCCTCCCAGATCCAGATAATCTATTGCAATCCCCGTCTTTCTCAGGCGTTCGATCAATTTCTTGATCTTCCGGAGGGCATCCACAAAAGGACTTACCTGGGTGAGCTGTGAGCCGATATGGCAGGAAACCCCGGCCACATCAAGACCGTTCAGGCTTGCGGCGACTGAATACTGTTCAGGGGCCTCATTGATATCGATACCGAACTTATTTCTTTTCAGGCCGGTGGAGATATAAGGATGGGTCTTTGGATCCACATCAGGATTGACCCGGATCGCCACCTTTGCTTTTTTACCGATCCTTTCGGCCACCTCATTCAGCTTCAGTATTTCCTGGGGAGACTCGGTATTGAACATGAGGATCCCGGATTTCAGGGCATATTCAAGGGCTGACACCTCTTTGCCCACACCGGAATAGACGATCTTCGACGGTTCCACACCTGCCTTCAACGCCCTGTACAGCTCACCGCCCGAGACAATATCGACACCACCTCCCAATGAGGAGAAGAGTCTCAGGATGGCCATATTGGAATTTGATTTCATTGAAAAGCATGTGAGGTGTTTCATGCCGTCGAAGGCATTGTCAAAGGCCTTAAAGTGCTGCTTCAGGGTGGCGTGAGAATACAGGTAGAAAGGTGTGCCGACTTCCCGCGCAATCGTTGCTACCGGCACGTCTTCACCATACAGCTCGTTATTTATGTAATGAAAGTGATGCATCTTCTATATTGAATATTGACGATTGAAGATTGAT
>CAZACO010000612.1:0-3164 GCA_964483185.1 uncultured Desulfobacteraceae bacterium | reverse complement strand
TGTCCCAAATGTCTGTGAAAATCATCCACCGTGCGCTTCCCGTTGACGGCCAGCAGCTTCTCAACGCCGGCCTGAACCGTCTGTGTGGCTTCCGTAAACGCCGGATGGCTGGTGTTGATTTCCGCAAGCCGGGTTCCGGCCAGATAGCCGCCGATGGTGTATGGAACCACAAAATATCCGTCTGCCAGCCCCTGCATCAGGGCGCTGGCGCCCAGACGGTTGGCGCCGTGATCCGAAAAATTGGCTTCGCCCAGGACAAAAAGCCCCGGAATCGTGCTCATCAGGTTGTAATCGACCCACAGTCCTCCCATGGCGTAATGGACCGCCGGATAGATCATCATGGGGGTTTCGTAAGGGTTTTGGGCGGTGATTTTGGCATACATCTGAAAAAGGTTGCCGTATTTTTGTTCGATCACATGTTTGCCGTGCCGTTTGATGGCGTCCGCAAAATCAAGATAAACCGCAAGGCGCGTCTCGCCCACGCCTTTGCCTTGGTCACACATGGCTTTGGCATTGCGCGAGGCCACATCCCGGGGGACCAGGTTGCCGAAACTCGGGTATTTGTTTTCAAGGTAATAATCCCTTTCAGCTTCAGGGATCTGGCTGGGCGGACGCGGGTCTCCGGCCGTTTTGGGAACCCAGACGCGGCCGTCATTGCGCAGACTCTCGCTCATCAGGGTCAGTTTGGACTGATAGTCACCGTGTACCGGAATACAGGTGGGATGGATCTGGGTAAAGCACGGGTTGGCAAAGCCAGCCCCTTTTTTATAGGCCCGGAAGCTTGCGGTAACATTGGAGGCCATGGCATTGGTGGACAAAAAGAACACATTGGCGTAGCCGCCAGTACACAATACAACGGCATGGGCGGCATGGGTTTCGATTTCCCCGCTGATCAGATTGCGGACAACGATTCCCCGGGCCTGTCCATTCACCACGACAAGATCGAGCATTTCCCGGCGCGGAAACATGGTGACCTGCCCGGCCGCGACCTGGCGCATCAGCGCACTGTAAGCGCCCAGCAGAAGCTGCTGGCCGGTCTGGCCCCTGGCATAGAAGGTCCTTGAAACCTGGGCCCCTCCAAAAGAGCGGTTGGCCAGCAGACCGCCGTAATCCCGGGCAAAGGGCACCCCCTGGGCCACACACTGGTCGATAATATTGTTGCTGACCTGGGCCAGACGATAGACGTTGGCTTCCCGGGCCCGGAAATCACCTCCCTTGACGGTGTCATAAAACAGACGCCGGATACTGTCGCCTTCGTTGGTATAATTCTTGGCCGCATTGATGCCGCCCTGGGCAGCGATACTGTGGGCGCGCCGCGGGCTGTCCTGGATGCAGAAAGTTTTTACGTTATACCCCAGTTCGGCCAAAGATGCCGAGGCACTGCCGCCGGCAAGACCGGTACCGACAACGATGATGTCGTACTTTCTTTTGTTGGCAGGATTGACCAGTTTCAGTTCGAAACGGTGCCGATCCCATTTCTCAGCCAACGGGCCGCCCGGTATTTTTGCATCAAGTTGCATCTTTTATCTCCTGATATCTTGGTTCAGCATTTTGTGTTGTTACGGATCAGACCATCAGCGCAAAGTAGATCGGGATAAAACCAAAACCGATTCCGACAATCAGGCTAAAGACAATGCCTGCCCCCATCACCAGCGGCATGTATTTGGGGTGATTGGCGCCGACGGTCTGAAACAGACTCCAGAAACCGTGGCTGACGTGAACCGCCACCACGATCATGGCGGCGATATACATGCATACATAAACCGGATCCGCGAACGCATCGGAGACGATTTGATAGATGGTGGTATTGCTTTTATCGACAAAATGAAAATTTAAAAGGTGAAAAATAACAAACGCCAGAATGATAAAGCCGGTATACGGCATGGTGGCCGATCCCAGCGTGCGTCCGCCGGCACGTTTCTTGACCGAATATCCGATTGGCCGTGATCTGAAATTTTGATAGAAAAGAATTGCGCCCGTCAGCACATGGACGACCGCCAGGGTCAAAAGGATCCATTCGGCGACAACCAAAAGCGGTCCCAAAGCATGCAGGTGCTCGGCATAGGCATTAAAAAAATCTTTGCCGCCGTATATGGTCAAATTGCCGGCAAGATGCAGAATCAAAAAGCAGCAAAAGCAAAGACCGGTGACAGCCATCAGCAGTTTTTTACCGATGGACGTCCAAAACGTATCGATAAGCCAGTTCATCTTTTCCTCTTTTTCATTACAGTTTTTTTAAGACTTCGACCAGATCCCGAACCGCAGCGGCGGACTTTTCAAGGGCAGCCTGTTCGTTGTCGGTCAGAGAGATCTGGATGATCTCTTCGATCCCGTTTGTGCCCAGTTTTACCGGAACCCCGATGAAAAGATCGTTAATGCCGTATTCACCCTCAAGATAGGCCGCGCAAGGGAGAATTTTCTTTTTATCTTTCAGGATCGATTCAGCCATCTCCACGGCTGCAGATGCCGGTGCGTAGTAGGCGCTTCCGGTTTTCAGCAGGCTGACGATTTCCGCCCCTCCGGTTGCGGTTCTTTGCACCAGGGCATCAATTCGTTCTTTGGACATCAACTCGGTAATCGGGATACCGGCGACCGTGGAGTAGCGCGGCAGCGGCACCATGGTGTCGCCATGACCGCCGAGAACAAATGCATGGGTATTTTCAACCGAAACATCAAGCTCCATGGAGATAAAGGCTCTGAAGCGGGCCGAATCAAGGACACCGGCCATGCCGAGAACGCGGTTCTTCGGAAAGCCGCTGGTTTCATAGGCAACATGGCACATGGCATCCAGCGGATTGCTCACAATGATAAGGACAGCTTTGGGAGAACGTTCGGCGACCTTAGCCGTGACATCTTTCATGATGTTGGCATTGGTTTTTAGAAGATCGTCACGGCTCATGCCGGGTTTTCGCGGAATGCCCGCCGTGATAATGACGATATCGGATCCTTTGGAGGCATCATAATCGTTGGCGCCGGTAAGGCGGGCATCATGTTTTTCAATGGGCGCCGCTTCGGCAAGATCAAGGGCCTTGCCCTGGGGAACACCCTCAATGATGTCAATCAAAACAACATCACATAACTCTTTTTCAGCCAGACGCTGGGCAGCCGTCGCACCCACATTTCCGGCCCCGATTACGGTTACTTTCTTATCCATAGTTTTCTCC
>CAZACO010000611.1:0-3165 GCA_964483185.1 uncultured Desulfobacteraceae bacterium | reverse complement strand
GTTCGGATCAAGTTTGTTACAAGAAGATTTGTTGCTTTTGAAGGGTGCCTAAACTTGTTCTGTTTGTCCGGCTGCAAGGTGAAAGGGTATTCATTTTATGGATCTTTTTGATATGAATACGTTTTTTTGGGTTTGTCAAGGATTTTTTCTTGACATTCGTGACAAGTGAGGGGGGTAATGGCAACAGGATAGAGACAGAAACCGTCCGGGCCTGATCCGCCCAGGGCGAAAGAGGTTACAAGGCCGGTATGGAGGCTGCTCCGTACCGGCCTTTTTTGGTCTTGCCATATCTGGCCTCATGAACATCACCCACTAACCAAACAAAAGGCGGGCCACACGGCCTGGCGTGCGAGATCGTGGTTTATGTCTACAGAGACCGCCCTCATTGATGCTTGGTCGCCCCAACAACTTTCTTAACCGCACTATATCTCCAGCGTTTTCTCTTGCGATAATAGGGTTTTTGTGGTTGATTTAGGGCACTTTTATCCAGAGAGGAAATCAAATGGATTTTGCATTATGTAACAGAATCATCAGGAATATGTCTCAGGTGGTTGTCGGCAAGGCAGATGTCATCGAATTGGTCCTGGTGGCACTCCTTGCGGACGGTCATGTCTTGCTGGAGGATGTCCCGGGTGTCGGCAAGACGTTGATCGCCAAGACCTTTGCCCGGAGCTTCGGGGGGTCTTTCAAAAGGGTCCAATTCACCCCTGATCTTCTCCCCGCCGATATCACCGGTTTCAATATCTACAATCAGAAAAACGCCCAGTTTCATTTTCAACAAGGACCTGTGATCACGAATATCCTCCTGGCGGATGAAATCAACCGGGCCATACCCCGCACCCAGTCCAGTCTGCTTGAGAGTATGGAAGAGCGTCAGGTGACCGTAGACGGTACCACCTACACACTTCCTTCACCCTTTTTCGTCATGGCGACACAGAATCCGATTGAGCTTGAGGGGACCTTCCCCCTGCCCGAGGCCCAGCTCGACAGATTCCTCCTCAAAATAGAGGTGGGGTATCCGGACAGAGAGGAAGAGCTTTCCATGCTCGAACGTTTCAAAGAAAAAGATCCCCTGGGCGATCTCGGGCCCGTGGCGAACGCAGATGATCTCGCCCGAATGCAGCAGGCACGCCGTCACATCCGTATCTCCGCCCCGATCAGGGAATATATAACAGAGATTGTCAGGGCCACGAGAAACAGTGAACCTTTCCGCCTGGGGGCCAGTCCGAGAGGTTCTCTGGGGTTGATGCGTGCGGCCCAGGGCCTTGCGGCAATCAGAGGGCGTGCGTATGTACTGCCCGACGATATCAAATCCCTGGCACTTCCGGTCCTGGCTCACCGCCTGATCCTCAAGGAAGAGGAACGCCTGCGCGGCGAGACTCCAGGGCACTTTTTAAAGGAAATCATCCATCAAATCCCCGTACCCGCTCCCACCCGGTAAGGTCCATGCCATGCAGATTCAGGAGGAGAGGTTAGCATCGATTTTCATCGTCCCACTGGTCCAGTTCTTTGTCGGGGCCTTCTTCTTTATTTCCCTGCTCTTTCGGTTTCACGACCTGATACTTTTTACGGGAATCCTCCTCGGGATCAGCATCGGCGCGAATATCTGGGGCCGCTTGAGCCCTCTCGGCATCGGTTGCGAACTCAGCGTTGACAGACTGAGGGTCTTTCCAGGGGAAAAGCTGAATCTGCGGTTCCATGCCGTCAATGCCAAGTACCTGCCGGTTTTTCTTCATGTATCTCTCCATTTCGATCGATCTTTGCTGGACGCCGACCCGGACGAAACAACGTATGCAACAGGATGCGGACTTCTCTGGTATCAGAGTTGTCGGTTTCAAAAAGAACTGTCCCCCCGGCGTCGAGGCGTCTATCAGGTGGGACCGCCGAGCCTGGCGGTTGGAGATCTTTTCGGCTTTTATAAAAGAGAAAAAAAGATCTATTCGTCGGTTGACATCGTTGTCTATCCCCGCCTCGTGGGAGTGAAACCGATCTCTGTTGCGAAACGGGAGTTCTATGGCACCCCGGGGGCCAGAAGCCCGGTGGTGGACCCTGTCTATGTCTACGGCACACGGGATTATCAGCCGGGTCGTCCGGTGCGGAGCATCCACTGGAAGGCCAGCGCACGTCACCATCGAATCCAGGAAAAGCTGTGTGAACCCGCGGAACAAGAGAAGGTGATGATCCTCCTCGAAGTGGGTCAATTCGTGGAGGTGGGCGCGGAAGATGAATTCGAGAGGATCATAGAAACAGCGGCATCCTACGCGGTGAGGCTGTCTCAACAGGGCCATGCCGTGGGGTTCGCTACCAATGGTATCCTTGAAGGAACCGGCGCTTCGGTGATACCCGTTACCAGGAGCCCGATCCAGCTCTCAATAATCCTTGAGGCCTTTGCAAGGGTAACGATGACATCCGAAGGCAGCCTGGTGGATATCCTGTCTCGGAGTTACCATCTTCCGTGGGGAGTCAGCTGTCTGGTGTTTTCGTACGAACATGGGGAGGCGACCACGCGAATTGAGACCTCCATGCGACATCGAAACGTCCCGACCGTTTTTGTCCATGCCCGGAAGAGCCCCGGTTTTCTTCAGGATCGATTCCCGGGGGCGGGCAACAGCTACCGCATGGACGAGACGCGCGCCAGGGAGGCCGGTGACCCATGAGAAGGAAGCCAGAGGGTTTTTTGAGGGTTGCCTGCGGTGGTATGCTCTTGAGCTGGGTCTATGCCTGGGCGGCCTTTGTCATGCCGATGGTGGGTTTTCGTCCCTTTTCAATAATGGATGGGGCCTTTATACTTGCCCTGGCAATGACCGTCACCCTGTTACACCTGGGACGGGGCTGGCGGACCCTATCGATCATCGGCCTGCAGGGGGTCGGGTTCACATGTGCTGCATTACGAATGATCTACATTCACTTTGAATGGCCGTATTCATTCTGGTCCATAGACTGGGTCTCAGCATGTATTGCACAGCAGCGCGGCATCCTGGAATGGATGGTGATCGTTTTGCTTCTTTTCTGGGCCGCCATGCTCTGGATGGGTGGGATCAGGCTTGCCCAAAGGACGCCCGATCGCTTCACCATCTGTTCGCGATTCGATCTGGGCGTAGCTGCATTTCTCTCTTTAGTCCTCATCCGGCTGCTTATGATCGTAAAGGGAGCTCCCACGGGTCA
>CAZACO010000610.1:0-3165 GCA_964483185.1 uncultured Desulfobacteraceae bacterium | reverse complement strand
TATAAAGGCTACAACAAAGTCTACCGGACAGGAGTCCCTGACAAGGCGTTTTATTATGAAATAATCAGAAAGGATGGAACTAAGAGAATCATAGAAAATTCAATATCTTTAGTGGAAAATACCAAGGGTAATCCGATTGGATTTCGTAGCATTGTTCGTGACATAACTGACCGTAAACGAATTGAAGAAGAACTTGAAACGCACCGCAGCCGCTTGCAGGCTATTTTCAGAAGCGTAAGAGACGCTATCATCACGGTTGATACGGACATGGTTGTCATTGAAGCCAATGAGGCAACGGAAAATATTTGTGGCAAGGCAGGCAGAGACATTGTCGGAAAGGTATTCACCAAATGCCTAAACCACTGCAATCAATCATGCCATGAGGTCTTGAGGAACTCCTTGCGAAAGAAAACGATTATAAAGGGATACAGAATTGAATGTAATCGCCGGCATCGGCCTCAACAAACCGTAATCATCACGAGCTCTCCGCTTCTGGATCGCGATGGGACATTCACGGGGACAGTTCTTGTCATAAGGGATATAACCCGGCTGAGCGACCTGGAGCGTGAATTGAGAGAGAGACATCAATTCCACAACATTATCGGTAAGAGCCGGAAGATGCAGGATATCTACGGGCTTTTAGAGAATCTGGCTGACTTGGACACGACGGTTTTGATTACGGGCGAGAGCGGTACAGGGAAGTCACTGATAGCAAAGGCGCTTCATCATAGTGGCAGTCGCGCCTTTAAACCGATAATAACCGTGAATTGCTCTGCCTTGCCCGAAAACTTGCTTGAAAGCGAGCTATTCGGCCATGTGAAAGGGGCCTTTACAGGTGCTATAAAGGACTCCCAGGGTCGTTTTCAAGCCGCTCACGGAGGTACCATCCTATTGGACGAAATCGGAGAGATCTCCCCAAGAATACAGCTTAAACTTCTGAGGGTGCTTGAGGAAAAAGAATTTGAGAGGGTGGGGGAGTCTATCTCCATAAAGGTGAATGCCCGTGTTATCGCATGTACAAACCGGGACTTGAAAGAAAAAGTGAGATTGGGCGAATTCCGAGAGGATCTGTATTATCGGCTGAAAGTCGTGGAGGTGCCTCTGCCGTCACTTAGAGAAAGACTTGAGGATATCCCGCTGCTCGTTGAGCATTTTTGCAATGTTTTCAATAAGAGTTTCAAGAAAAGCATTGAAGGTCTGTCCGATGAAGTGGTCGGGGCCTTCATGAACTACCGCTGGCCAGGGAATGTCAGAGAGTTGGAACACAGCATCGAGCATGCATTTGTCCTCTGCCGTAGTCCAGTCATTTCTCTCAACAATATACCGACAGAGATAAAGGAGTATTCAGGCACTCGAAAGTGGATCCGCGAAAGAAGACCTGTTGAGGGGTCGGGAGAGATCCTCACGGTCTTGAAAAAGACAGATTGGAACAAGGCAAAAGCGGCACGCATCTTGGGAATAGACCGGAGCACCCTTTATAGGAAAATCAAGCAATATGAGCTCTCCAAACCTGTGGAAAATGTGTAGCGTGCAGCTAAAGCGTTGTGAAACACATCTGTTGCATGCTACAGTTAGACATCATTCCTGAAAATTAGTTCCTCAAAAATCCTGGGCTAACCTCCTTTAATGTTGAATAAAATTTGCTGCTCAACCCTCTCTTGCGTTTTGGCATACCTCTTGCCTACCATAGCGAAACAGAGGATTGAGGGAATAAGAAAAGATTTCAAGATAGAGGCTTGACCATCTCACGAAAGGTCAGGAGCCACTGATCTAATATAGAAGTAACCCATTCCTACCTCGGGGCATAGAATAGATAAGACGCGGGTGAAATCCTTATGAAAGGCAGGAATTCCTCGTGATATCTGACAGGTGCCGTTACGGCCACAAAGAATCAGGAAGAAAGACATCCGTTCGTTTAATCGGATTGGAGGATTTTGAAAAAGAAGTCATCAAAGAAAGGATGCCTGTACTCGTGCTGTGCATGCATCGGGACCCGGACTTTCTCGGACAGATAAAGGTTATCGAGCGTATTACGGCTAAAATGTATGGCAAAGACCTAAAGGTGTGTCTATTGGAAGAGGAGTCCGTGGCGGTATTCAGGGAGAAGTATCGTGTCGGTGGAACGCCGACATTTCTACTATTTAGAGGCGGGAAAGAAATGAGCCGGTTGTTGGGTCAGGCAGAGCCAGGGATCTTTGAAGACTTTTTATCCCGAATGCGTACAGGTAATACAGGAAGCGAATAAAAGGATCCTTATGGATTTTAGGTTATCAGAAGAGCAGCAGATGCTCCTCGATATGGTCAGAAAAATCAGCGAGAATGAATTTGGCCCGAGGGCCGCAGAAATTGATCAAAACGAAGAATTCCCTTGGAAAAACAAAAAGATACTCGAAGAAAACGGCCTTCTTGGCATTCAGATCCCTGAAGAATATGGCGGGGCAGGGGCAGGCATGGTCAGCCTCGCCATCGTGGTAGAGGAAGTGGCACGTGTGTGTGCGTCCACATCGGTTATTCTCACTACCCAGGCCTTGGCCACAGATCCGCTTCTTGTAGGGGGAAACCAAAATCAAAAGATGAGATGGCTTAGGCCCATGGCCGAGGGTTCAGCTCTGGGCGCATGCGCCATTACAGAGCCGGGAGCAGGCTCAGATGTGACCGGTATCAGAACCGTTGCCACACCCAAGAGCAACGGGTATGTCATTAATGGGACGAAGATATTTATCACTAACGGGGGGGTTTCAGACATTGTGACGGTTGTGGCCTATACGGATAAGGCCAAGGCGCACAAAGGCATAAGTATGCTGGTGGTTCCAAAAGACACCGCCGGTTTTTCGGTAGGCAAAGAAGAAAAGAAGCTGGGCATTCGGGGTTCAGATACAAGAGAACTCATTTTCGAAGATTGTGTAGTACCTGAAGAGAATATCATCGGTAAGCCGGGTGATGGCTTCAAAATCCTTATGAAGACCTTCAACTACACCCGTCCCGCGGTAGGGGCACAGGCTCTTGGCATTGCACAGGGCGCCTTGGACGCGGTTATAGACTATGGCAAGGGCAGAACGCAGTTCGGGAAGCCGATCACCGAGTTTCAGGGCATTCAGTGGATGATTGCAGAAATGGCCCTGAAGATCGAATTGGCCCGGACCATGATCTACCGGGTCTGCGGAA
>CAZACO010000609.1:0-3173 GCA_964483185.1 uncultured Desulfobacteraceae bacterium | reverse complement strand
TCATGCAAAAAGCATGACAAACAACTTACCTTTATTGTCCGTGTTAGCACAAGTATTTTTTTTCAGTCATTATTTTTGTTTGAGTCAGAGGTTGGGTTTAAGTCCATCCAGATAGGTTGATATTAATTTCGGAATATAAAATCTAAATCTAATCAATGTTTCTAGATGGCTACTGACTAATTCGCTAAGGCAATAATTACTAGATGGAGTCAGCATAAGTCACTCCACTTTACTCATATTTAAGCGATTTTGCCGGATTAGTATGCGATATTACCATTATATTGTAACCTATTGTAAGAGCCGAAATCAGGAGAATTATCAATCCTGATAATATAAAAAGCCACCAATTGAATCCAACCCTGAAGGGATATTTTTCTAACCAGTTTACAGAAATGAAATATGCAATCGGTGCAGCTATTATTATTCCGGATAAAACCAATTTAAAAAAATCACCCGATATCAGCAACAATATATCTGCGATTGAAGCTCCATTTACTTTACGTATTCCTATCTCTTTTGTACGTTGTATAATTATGAACCAGGAAAGTCCGAACAAGCCTAAACAAGCTATTACAATAGCCATAATGGCAAACAATCCAAATATGGTTCTGAATAGTTTTTCAGAATGATACTGGTTATCATAATGATCTGAGAGGAAAAAATAATCAAAAGGATTTCCAGGGAAGAATTGTTCCCAGTTATTTTTTATATGCTCAATAGTTTTCTGGGTCGTTTTATAACTATCAGAACCCGGTTGCCCTTCATAATTTAATTTAATAGAAAAATAGTTGCGTGTTCCCGGTGTAAGCCTGAATATAAGAGCATCATAATTTTCTTTTAAGGATTGCTGATGAAAATTCTTCAGAATCCCTATAATTTTATAATTATTGCCCCAGAAAAAGATCATTTCCCCAATAGCACTTTCGGTAGTTTCGAAATCCATAAGTTTAACAGCCTCTTCATTAAACAAAACGGATGCTTCATCGGTACTGAATTCCTTTGAGAAATTCCTGCCCGTTAATACAGATAAATTATAAGCATTTACAAAATCATAATCAACACCAATAACCCTGTATTGCTTAGATTTGGAATCGTCATCGCTGGTTCGCCTGATGCCTCCCGCATTCCACTCTACTTCACTGCCTGGAATAGTGGTCGAAGCAGTGATATTTTTTATAATAGGGTATTTTAACAATTCGGCTTTAAATGATGTAAGTTTTTCATTATAAGTAGAATCTGCAACGCCAGGCCCCTCAATAACGAGTGTCTGGTCAATATTAACGCCTAGCTCTTGGTTGCGCATATAAATAAGCTGGTTGTATACTGTAAATGTTCCAGCAATCAATGTAATTGAAGCTGCGAATTGAAATACAACCAGGACTTTTCTTAAAAAAACGCCACTGGAACCTCCATTAAGTTTCCCATGGAAAATTGTCATGGGTCTGAAGGAGGAAATTACAAGTGCAGGGTATAATCCTGATACTATAGGGCCTACCAGAATCATAACAATAAAGACTATCCATATTTCGACATTATTAATACCCATTTCCCTCCCTGTAAGGATTCTTAGAAATGGCATTGAAACTAAAACCATTATCAATGCAAACAGAGATGCTATAAGATTGATTGCGAAAGATTCGATTAAGAATTGTTTAATCAGCTGAATTCTGAAAGCCCCTGAAATTTTACGAATTGCAACTTCCCTTGATCGGAAAACTGCTTTAACTGTTGACAGGTTTATATAGTTTACCCAGGCAATTATGAGAATAATAAATGCAATTACCATTAAGAAATAGACTGTTTTATAATCGCCGTTAACCTCAGCCTCCCACATCAGATTCGAATTTAGATGAATACTCTTAAGAGGCTGTAAAATGTATTCTGCACTCATATTATATTGTCTGGAGAGATCTTCTGTTTGTTTATCGGTAAAATCATTCATCTTTTTTTCAAAGGCTTCAATATCTGTTCCTTTCTGTAAAAGGAGATAAGTGTAAAACCCATCCCAGTCCCATCGTGTTTCAACATCAGGTCCTACAAATTGGACATAAGTAGGCCAGGAAATAAGAATATTAAATTTAAAGTGAGTATTATCAGGGATATCTTTAAATATTCCGGTTATTTTAAAAACAGTGTTCTTGTTTAATCTAAAGGATTGACCGATCACATCTGTACTCCCATAATATTTCTTTGCAATCGATTCGGATATTACAGCATTATAAGGTTCATTGAGGGCTGTTGAATCGACTCCAGTAAGAAGCTTGACAGGAAACATGGTCAGAAATGATGTATTGGCCGCAAACATTTTATCTTCTCTGAAATTGCTTTCGTTAATATTAATAATGCCACTAACACTCGTTAATCTGGCAAATGCTACCACTTCAGGAAATTCCTTTTTTAATGCAGGACCTATGCCAGTACATCCGGCACCCCAGGTAGTGCTCAGAACTCCTTTGTCATAGCGATCCTGCCTTATGCGGTAAATCTGATCAGCATTTTCGTAAAAGTTATCGTAGCTTAGTTCATAAAAAGTGTATTGGAGAATAAGCACAAAAGCAGCAATGCCTATTGAAAGGCCAAAGACGTGAATAATAGAAAAGGTTTTATTCTTATAAATTTCTCGTAAAGCGGTTATTAAGTAGTTTTTTAGCATGGGGTGGGCTTAAGCTTGAATATAAGATTACAAAAAACAGGTCGTATAACTTGTATATGAGGTATATAAATTTTTGTTCATTAGATCATTAATTATCTACAAGGACTATTGAAAAAGTAAAATGTTGCACTTTTTTGTTAGCAAAAATAATTTTAATAATCAAGATACTGATATTCTATTTGGTTTTATCTATTATCTTAAGTAGGTCTGTATAATCACAATATACCTGCCAATGTTTTACCTTATTATTTTCTACAATTGCTTTCCAAGAGGCAGGAATTCTCCAGAAATTACTGTTTAAATTGTTTGCTAAGTTTTTATAAGTAGCTTTTGCATAACCAAATAGTCCAATTACAGATTTATTTTCGGTTATATCAGAAATCTCTATTTGATAATCAGGGAATAATTCATAGTATCCTTCCCACCCATCCTTCATCCCTTTTTTACCAACCGATTTATGGTCTGTGGCGTCTATGAAGATATGATCTTCCGACATCAGGTTGACTATCTCATTTACATT
>CAZACO010000608.1:0-3174 GCA_964483185.1 uncultured Desulfobacteraceae bacterium | reverse complement strand
AATGTGGATAACTTCATTTTGGTTGTCTCTTCCTATGATTAGCTATACTATTTGGCAACGCATTGTGGTGGATGGACCCGTAACTCCTCTACCATTCATATTAGAAACAGAGCAGGTTACTTCGATGAGCAGCTTAATTGTTAAACATAACGAGACCATGCACTTCGGTCATTGAAAATTGCAATCCCTCATAAGGATTAGATCTAAATCCAAAGCTAATTTATGTCAGGGAGACAAAAGACGATAGTCTATATTGGCTAATAAACCATATTCAGATGCAGGTATACTCTTGAACAAGGAAAAGATTAAAAGTATTACTACTGGGGTCACAAAATAATTTGCATTCAGTCTATGAATTAGCTGTAAAATTAGCTATAGCCAGGATATCAACCTGTGCAAACTATTAAATGCTCCCCCTTATAACTTGGGTTTAAATTAACTATCTTGATTACCGCCCGTAAAGATTAGTCAGAGGAAGTTGACACCGCCAAGAGGGCGGTCTCCTCAGACCATCCCTCGTGGCGGAGGAAGTGTTGCCCTTGGGATTGCCTGCCATAGAATCCTTTAGGCTAATAATGTGTTGTTATTTACCTTAGTTCGAAAACTGCTTATTGTATTTTTCTATAGCTTTTTTAGCCGCATCCAAAAATTTCTTTGCAGGGTAACCTTTGGCTTCCATGGTCTTTAGCCATTTTTCAGTAACTGGCGCAGAACGCTGCTCCCACCGCTTGCGCTCTTCCGGGCTAAGATATATCATCTTCATACCCTTCTGTTTCCCGAGTTCGAGGCCCACCTTGTCGGCTTCATTCCAAGCTTTCCCTACGATATCGGTTCCGACTGTGCCGCTGCATTCGTCTATTACCTTCTGAAGGTCCTTGGGTAGACTATTATATTTGTCTTTGTTCATGGCCGCCCAAAACCACTGCACGTAAAGGTTTGCTACGGTTACATATTTTGTCACCTCATAAAGTTTAAATAATTTAATAGCTTCAAGATCAAACACTGTCGCATCTATCGTTCCCTTAGATAGGGCTAGGTAGGTCTCAGGCGCTGTCAAGGTAACAGGGGAACCTCCCAACGCCTTAATTATATCACCTATCCCACCAGGGGCTCTTACAATTGTTCCCTTCAGTTCTTCGAGGTTGCTAACCGGTTTCCGCGTATAAATTTGTCCTGGACCCTGGGAAAACATCCACAGGAAATGCACATCATCATACTCTTTCCTGAGTTCCGGAAATTCAGAATAGAGATCCATCCACGCACGGCTTGCGGCCCATGACGAGTCAGCTCCCAGGAAAGGGAGTTGCGTTGCCTCACTCAATGGGAAACGACCTATGTAGTAGGGCCCCGGGTCCCAGGCAATATCCACCGTTCCCGCCTTAACAGCGTCATACATTGTTCCCGGTTTGGCCAGTGCTCCACTTGGATAGTTATTGATGATTAGTCTGCCTTTGCTCTTTTCCTCAACCAATTTTATCCACGGCACTACTGCATTTTTATTGAACCACGAACCCTCCGGAAACAGGTGAGTGATACTCAACGTAATAGGCTTGTCGGATGCGGAAACCGGAACGGCAATTAAGGCTAGAACTGTTATAACTGTCAGCATTGAAATAATACTACCAATTCTACAGAAACTTCTTTTTCTTCTCATGGCAACCTCCATAAAATTTTTTTGGTTTCTATTAACGGTTGATTATAAGATCAGCTAATTGAAATTCATCAATTAGTTGGTTCTATCAGAACATGATGTGCTCTATCTTGGCAAAATTCTCTCTTCCCTGCCGGATGTGCAGTTCTGTCAATCTCCTTATCGCTGAAATGTCTCTTGCCTTGTATGCAGAAAATATTTTCATGTGCCCATCTAATGACTCTTGAGCTCCCCCTGGCGCACTCAGGCCTATGGCTCTCAGCCATTGAAATTTGTCTACAATTCCTGAAATAACTTCTATAAACACTTTTGAATTGGTTGTGCGGTAGAGAATCCAATGAAACTCTGTCTCAAAGCGAATGATATTGGGAAAATCATTCTTTTCGATGCATTCCTTTGCTTTTTCGATATTTTGCTCTAACTCTGCGATGGTTTTATCTGTAAGGCCTTTGACAATAAGAGGAATGGCAAAATCTTCAATAACCTGTCGAATAGCGAAATAATCATAAGCTTCCTCCCGAGTGAGTTTGCGCACTATGTAGCCTAGTTTCTCGTCACATATGACCAATTTCTCATTTTCAAGCATTAATATGGCTTCTCTCACTGGCGTTCTGCCCATTTCCAACTTTTTCGCAAGATGTGCCTCAAATAGTCTCTCGCCCGGCTTTATTTTTAAGCAGACTATTTCTTCTTTGATTCGCTTATAAGCCTGCTGTCGCAATGTATTCATAACTTACTCAAATTATTTAATATATGTTAGGATATATGGGCTAATATATCGAATGATATATGGCATAATATGTGCTGTCAAGTCAAAAATGCAAGGTTTGAATTCTCGATATGTAAGAATGTTGATTTACGATGTGTGAAAAAGTTACAGGTTGGCGCCGCCTCTGGCCGAGGTCAGCCTAAACGGGAGGAATTCGTTTTGTGAGTTTACATCATTCGGCTTTCGTACCTGATATGAGAAAGCAGAAGATCAAATGGTGAACATTGTGAAGAGTAATCATTCGTTATCGTAGAGTGGTGCCTATTTTTGTGGAATAGAGAATCACATCCGCAGGGCTGGGCTGCCTGAGTCAGTACGACCGGCTCCATAAGATTCCCCCAAATGAGACTATCTTATCCCTGTTGTGGTGCAAGGTTGGGAAAATCATTTGCGTTACGACTCCAGAAAAGGGTGTGCATGTTGGAGGGATGAGCTTTTGCGAATGCTCAATCACCCATCCTTGGGAAACTCAGATCGAATTCACGCAATTGCGTCGCTCCAAGAATTTGGCAAAACAAAAAGAGGCCAATTCGGTAAAAAATGCTTAACGCCCTCCTTAACAACTTGTCTGCTTGATATTTATGGCAGTTATGTTGCCAGGTTTTGTTATGTTGTGTGTCTTTACTTCCCATCTTCTTGGGGGGAGGACTTTGTTTCACCGCCAGTAGAATCGAGATCCAGGTATGGGGATTAGGAGTGGACCCAGATATAGCGATATGAGGAGACGCTTTATGTAGATTTACTTTTCCGGCAT
>CAZACO010000607.1:0-3174 GCA_964483185.1 uncultured Desulfobacteraceae bacterium | reverse complement strand
TGGGGCGCTCAATGCTTTTGATGATACCCCGCTGCTTGCGGCGGGGTAGTTCATTTTACAGGAATTCGCTTTTTAAGAGCGGATTAGGTGGTAATGGGGTCGGCCCTTGGCATTTGATAGTTTTGGCGCTTTCATCAGACTTCCTTCATCCTGCATTCAGCCACTGCCGGCTTGTCTTGTGCCGCCTGCATTCAGGGCATACATCCCAGAAGGCTTCAATCTCAGGGAACATCTCCTTCAGAAATCGGGTCGGTTGAGGCGTGAAGAACCGTCCGCATTCGGGGCAGGCAGAAAGCTCTATGGTGGTGTTCCACGTATGCAGGATGCGTCGATCGCCCCGGTCTTCCATCTGTATCGCACCGGTGGGACATACCTCGGCACAGGCGCCGCAGCCGATGCATGCGTCAGACTGCAACTCAAAAGGCGTACCGACCTTACGTTCCGTGCCCCGGCCTATAAAGCCGATGGCGGCCGCGCCGATCACGTCCCGACAGACGCGTACACAAAGGCCGCACAAAACACACAGTTCATCACTCTGTTCGGATGAGGGCATCCCAAATCGGGAGGCCGTGACACCCTCTTGTTCGGCCATCTTGCGTATGACATCCGACCGGGGGCAGCGGCTCATGAGAAACTCAAGGGCCAGGCGACGGGCCTGAACTGCCTCCACGGCATCGGTCTCCACGACCAGGCCTTCTTCTACGGGATAGGTGCAGGAGGCGACAAGGGCACGATACGGTTCGGATATTACTACCATGCACAGTCTGCAGGCACCATAGGGGGCCAGGGCGTCGTGGTGGCAGAGCGTGGGCAGGGTTAGCCCTGTTTCCTCCACGGCCTTCAGCAGCAAGGTCCCCTGTGGGACAGAGACGGACGTTCCGTTAATGGTCAGGGTTACCATGAATCACCTCACGATCTCGACGGCCCTTTCAGGGCAGATATCATAGCAGGTCCGGCAGTGGGTGCATATGTCGGCGTCAATAGAATGGGGCGCTTTCTTCTCTCCCCTGATGGCGCCGACAGGACACTCGCGCAGGCAGAGGCCGCATCCCGTACATCGTTCGGGCGCAATCGTCAGCTGGATCAGGGCCCGGCAGACTCCTGCGGGGCATCGTTTTTCTCTGACATGGGCATCGTATTCATCGCGGAAATAACGGAGCGTGGAAAGCACCGGGTTTGGGGCCGTTTGTCCCAGCCCGCACAGGGAGGCCCCCTTGACCCACATGGCAATCTCTTCCAACAACACCAGATCTTCCGGCGTTCCCTCCCCCTCGATGATGCGTGTGAGTATTGCGTGCATATATCGGGTGCCCTCACGACAGGGCGTACACTTTCCACACGACTCTTCCATGGTGAAGTTGAGAAAATAGCGGGCCACATCCACCATGCAGGTAGCTTCGTCCATCACGACCATGCCGCCCGAACCCATGATAGAACCGGCCTGCGTCAGGGACGCGTAGTCAATCGGCAGGTGAAACAGATCGACCGGTATGCAGCCGCCCGATGGACCGCCGGTCTGCACGGCTTTGACCCGCTCGCCGTCCAATCCCCCGCCGCCGATACCTTGGATCATCTCTTCCAGGGTCAGGCCCAACGGGACTTCCACAAGTCCGGTGTTGGCGACCTTGCCCACCAAGGAGAAAACGGCGGTCCCCCTGTTTCCTTTCGTCCCGATGCCGGCATACCATTCAGCGCCTTTTTCTACAATCGCCGCAACAGATGCCCATGTCTTGACGTTATTGATGATCGTCGGCTTGCCCCAAAGCCCGTTGACAGCCGGATACGGCGGTCTGGGGCAGGGTTCGCCCAGCCCGCCTTCAATGGAGGCGATGAGCGCCGTCTCCTCCCCGCACACAAACGCACCGGCGCCCCGGATCACTTCGATAAAAAAACTGAAATCCGTGCCCAATATATCCTCACCCAAGAGCCCGGATTCTCTGGATGTTTCTATGGCGTGATAGATCCGCTCAATGGCCAATGGGTACTCATTTCGCACGTAGACATATCCATGAGAGGCCCCGATGGCGTACCCGCCGATGGTCATCCCCTCGATCACCGTGTAGGGGTCGCTCTCCAGGACCGTGCGATCCATGTACGCGCCGGGATCTCCCTCATCGGCATTACAGATGATGATCTTGGGAGTTCCCGCTGCATGGCTGCAGACCTGCCATTTTTTCCCGGTAGGGAAACCGCCGCCGCCCCGTCCCCTGAGCCCGGATCGGGTGATCTCGTCGATGACCTTCTGGGGTGACAGATGCAATAAGGCCCGCCTCAGGGACTGGTACCCGCCCCTGGCCGCATATTCCTCGATGCTTCGGGGATCGATCAGGCCGCTGTTGCGGAGGATGATCTTGTGCTGCTTCGCGTAGAACGGTAATGCGTTGATCGGAGGCAGTCCGGATAAGATCTCTGCGCTTTTCGGGATGTCTGAACCCTCTTCAGGGACGGATGCCAAAGCGTTTCCATGCGGCAACTCGCCGGATGCCAACGAACGAATCAACCTGTCCGCACCTTCGGGTGTCATTCGGGCATAGAGGACCCTGCCGAGGCCGGGCATACGAACGTCCACCATCGGCTCCTCCTGGCAATAGCCGATGCACCCGGTAGCAACCAGCGTGAGATCCAACCTCAAATTATTCGCCGCTTGGCGCAGGGCATCGAATACTGCCCCGGCGCCTGCTGCAAGCCCGCACGTTGCCATCCCGACACTGACCCTCGGTCCTTGAGGAAAGAGCATGGACTGACCACGCTCCCGTAGTTTCTCCAAGTCGGAGGGGGTCTTTATCTTCATATCCCTTCCTCCTCAGGCCCTCTTTCACCTGCCTCACCCGGCCTGTATTTTTTCAGTATACGGCCGACACGATCGACCCTGAGCCTCCCATAGGTGTCTTCATCGACCCGTATCACCGGTGACATGCTGCATGACCCGAGACAGTGAACCGTCTCAATGGTGAACAACCCGTCTTCGGTCGTCTGGCCCTGTTTCACGCCCAGGGATGTCTCGATCTTCTCCAACAATCTGTCGCCGCCCCGGATATAGCAGGCCGTCCCCAGACAGACCTGGACCGTATGGCGGCCCTGCGGCTGGAAGCTGAAGGCGGAATAGAAGGCCGCTGCACTGTAAAGCT
The DNA here is from genome assembly GCA_964483185.1 of uncultured Desulfobacteraceae bacterium. GTDB lineage: Bacteria > Desulfobacterota > DSM-4660 > Desulfatiglandales > Desulfatiglandaceae > CAZACO01. Next base: position 46 of record CAZACO010000607.1, on the reverse strand, counting down.
GGCTCAAGGGTACGGCCAGCTCGTCAGCGGCCAAACGAAGATCTGC
>CAZACO010000606.1:0-3178 GCA_964483185.1 uncultured Desulfobacteraceae bacterium | reverse complement strand
CAAATTAAAAATTATCAGTTATAATATCTACCGCCATGTGGCGGTTTAGTTCAACTCGTTTATTGTGTTAGGAAACCTGCATTAAAACTGCATATATTGTTGGATAATGGTATGTTTTTGACTTTTGTGGATAAGATTATTGTATTTTAGATCGGCAAGGTTATTAAAAGGTATATGTTACCCAGGACAAATGCCAGATACCTGGTCAGATACTATCATAAGCATTATTGCATAATCTTACATGTTAACGACTGATTTATTTAATTTGAATTCTATTTGGCAATTACACCGTCCTGGTTATAGAAAACTTCTTTTTTTCTGAGCCCTGTTTTGATATCCGCTTCGTATACAGTCTCAGATTTTGAGCTCTCTATCATTGCAGCTCCTGTTATTTTACAGCCTTTGTCTGCTTCCTGAATAGCGGAAACAACAGAGCCGGGAAGTCTGGAAACAGGAATCTCTGTTTCAGTCTCCAGCCACTCACCAGTATTTGAGAAATTTGCTGAGGCATTTAAATTGTTCAGCCTGAAGTTAGCTTCCCATTCATTTTCGCTTTCCTTACCCCATTTTATATTCGTTGCACCAGGAAACTTTTGCTCTAATGCCCTGGAAACTGCCTCAGGTGTTTTACCTGAAAACAAAGAACACGAAGTAAACAAGAATACAGTAATAAACAGAAAATTTCTCATGACGCCGTTAATTAAATTTTATGCAAATGACAAAAAATTATTCATAATTATCATTTGCCCCGTGATTATTTTTTTAGTTTAATCTTCTAAATGATTAAAATCTATAAGACTACCCGGAATTGCCAATAACTGCGCTTGTTTTTTCCGTCTTTTGTCTTTTGTCTTTTTCCTTTTTCCCACCTCCTTCTTCAGCCCTTTGCCAACTGCTCTTTGCCAATCACGAAAAACAACGAATTTTTAGTGCGCATTGTTTTTCGAGGATCCTCGAATTTCTAAAGAGACAATGCCCCTATGAAATTCGGGTCTTCGGTCTTCGGTCTTCCAACTTCCCTAAACATCCAGATCCTCAATCGGACTCCTCACTGCCATCAGGTTACGGCGGCTTACATGTGTGTAGATCTCTGTGGTACGCGTGCTCTTATGACCGAGAAGCTCCTGTATGTATCTTATATCCAGACCGTTCTCGTGAAGATGAGTAGCATAGCTATGACGAAGACAATGTACTCCAACTTCCTTTTTAATGCCTGCGTTCTTTAATGCCTGTTTGAAGACCCTGTATACACTCTCTGATGAATACCTGCCACCCCTCTGTCCCTCAAAAAGCCAGAATTCCGGATGATAACTTTCAATATATTCATCAATTTTTTCCCATACTTTACCCGATACCGGTACAATCCTGTCAACCTTACCCTTCGCCTCCATGATGTTAAGGATGCTCCTTTCGCGATCAAGATCCCTTATCTTAATCATGGTTACCTCACTTCGTCGTAACCCGCATGAGTATATCAACCATAGCAAAAGCCTGTGCTTCAAATTCCGGGTTGAGTTAAGTATGCTTTTTACTTCTTCCTTTGAAAACACTTTTGGTAGTGTCCTCCTTTTTCTTGGTCTGCCCAGCGACGATGAGTCAACTCTTGCGGAACCATTCAGAACGTAATAAAGCTTTATTGCTGAAATAATCTGGTTCTGATACGATGCCGAATATTTGTGAAAGAGGATGTAGTCATGGAAAAAATCCGAAATATCTTCCTCGTTTATCTCAGATGGCACCCTGGGTAGAAAATATTTGAAGAAGAGCCCCAGTAGTGAAATATAAGCCTCAATTGTTTTGATACTGTAACGTTTCTCGACAAGGTAACGGCGTAAATTATCCATCCCTTCAATGCTTTCCTTACTTAATATTCTGTCTCTGATCTGCGCACTCTTCTCTTCCCTTAAATCCTTTACCGGCTTTAAAACCTCGGTCCTTTTCACAATAACCTCAACTCCCTGCATGGAGAAATAGTCAGAAAGTGAATCGACAGCAAGCCTCGACCAGTCAAGTACCCACTCCAGCCGATGAGGATCGAACCATGCCCTTCCAAAACTCCTCATTTCCTTAATCCAGGCAGGATCATATCGACTTAAGAATTTTATTATCAACTTATCATCAGCTTCGTCAATAGTAAACTCAACCGGACCATATCTCCCCCTGGAGATTGCACTTTCAGTATTTCGCCCGGAAGCCTTTGCGGAGAAGGGAGAAAGCTGAACAGGGGACAACACATCACCCTTATCCACTTCGGTTAGGTATTGAGCGTCAACCTTTGGAATATCAGCAGTATTTGCTTCAATTGCAGGAGGTGTTTGAATTCTATTATTTCCGGATGCAGATGATATCTCCGTTATATCGATATCAGCCTGATCACGGAAAACTGCGAGTATCTGTTTCAGGTTGGCCTCATTGTCATCGACGTACCAGCATTTAAAAGTATTACTGTAACGCGATCCCTTAACCTTCCTGACAAGAGAAGCCAAAAAGGGATCATAACTGAAAAACATCCCGTACCTCCACCTTTCACGGTGAAATATACGCCTTAAAGAAATTTTCTTTTTCATTTAGCACGAGAAAGTATAAAGATAAAAGAATATATAGACAAGAACCAAAAATTACCTGCATTTTTGTACTATTGAACCAATAATATTCTTTAATTCCTCAGATTCTCTTGTTAAGTAATCAAGTTCCTTTGTATTGATCTCCAGATAAGTACGTTTAATTATACGTAACCAGTAGTCTGATTACCGCATTTCACAAGTGGAGATCCTTACCTTACTGGCAAATTCAGCTTATGTTGAACCACCCTGCGCCCTGGGTCCTGCGCCCTGTGCCCTGCGCCCTGCGCCCTGTGCCCTGCGCCCTTACCCACGCCAAAGCCACGTCAGTCACAAAAGCGTTTTCTTACTAATGCACTGAAAAAGATAATAATACGATGCAATAAAAGTGACCTTCGCTATTCACCACTCACCGCTCACCGCTCACCACTCACTACTCACTACTCACTACTCACCACTCACCACTCACCACTCACTACTCACTACTCACCACTCACCACTCACTACTCACTACTCACTACTCACCACTCACCACTCACCACTCACTACTCACTACTCACCACTCACCACTCACTACTCACTACTCACTACTCACCACTCACCACTCACCACTCACT
>CAZACO010000605.1:0-3204 GCA_964483185.1 uncultured Desulfobacteraceae bacterium | reverse complement strand
GGGAGGACCCCTGATCTCAACTCATGGTATGCCGCCGGGAAGCTGACTGCCTCGGGCCTGAGCGTCATCCGGATTACGTCGGTGGGAGATGATGAAAAAATGGCTGCCGATGCCCTGAAAAGGGCCTCGGTATCATCCAAATTTGTGATTGTCACAGGGGGGTTGGGTTCCACTGAGGATGATATGACCTGCAAGATCGCGGCAGTCGCACTGGACCGTCCGCTTTGCCTCGATCATCAGATGCTCCGGAAGATCAAGGATTACGTAAAGGCTAAGGGGATCAAGATGTCGCCTCCCCTTGAAAAGATGGCGTTCATGCCGGAAGGCGCCAGGATGATTCATCCCAAGGGCGCTGCCTGCGGGTTTTCTCTTGTTGAAAAAGATATTCACTTCTACTTTCTGCCGGGTGTCCCCGACGAGATGCGCTATATCATGGATGCCTTTGTCCTGCCCGAGCTCCTGAGCCTGTATGAGAGGCCCCCTGTGATGCGGCAGCGACTGATAAAGGTGTACGGGCTTGATGAGCCGCGCATCGCCGAGATGTTCACGAAACTTGAGCGGACGTCAGGGGATGTGGTATTCGGATTTTATCCTCACTTTCCGGAGAACCATATCACCGTCAGCCTCCGCGGAAAAGACGAGCCCGCCGTTACAAAGGCGTTGGACAAGGTTGAACGGGGAATCATGTCCCTTGTCGGTCCCTATGTCTTTGCCACAGGCAATCAGGAGATGGAGGAGGTCGTCGGGAGGCTGCTCACCGAAAGGGGGAAGACCCTGTCCGTTGCGGAGTCGTGTACAGGGGGATTGATCGGGAACCGGTTAACCGATGTAGCAGGGAGTTCCAACTATTTCCAGGGCGGAGTCGTCTCCTACAGTAATCGATCCAAAGCGGACATCCTAAATGTCGATTCTAAGACCCTTGAGGCGCATGGCGCGGTGAGCGCCGAGACGGCAGAGGAAATGGCCCGGGGGATCAGGGAACGGATGAAGGCCGATCTGGGCCTTGCCGTCACAGGGGTTGCCGGACCCGAGGGAGGGAGCAGGGAGAAACCGGTGGGAACCGTCTATATCGGCCTGAACAGCTCGGATGAGATTTTTTCGAGGAGATACCGCTTCTGGGGCCGACGGAAACAGGTGAAATTGAACACCTCAATGATGGCCTTAGACTGGGTGAGAAGGTACTTGAATGGAGATTCGTTCCTTCCTGGCGTTTGAACTCCCTGCCGAGATCAAGGACATTATCTCTGCCGTATCCGAAAATGCCCGGAAAACCGCGTTAAATGTCCGATGGGGGCATGTGGCCAATATCCACCTCACGGTGGTGTTTATGGGGAATGTGCCGGAGGAGCAGATCGGGCCGATTGGAGAGGTTGCCGGGCGTGTATGCCGGGGATACACGCCTTTCAATATCTACGTGAAAGGGGCCGGTTTATTTGGCAGCAGACGCCACCCGAGGGTCCTCTGGATCGGGCTTGGGGGCGACATGGATCGCATGTCACATTTCAGAGACGATCTGCAGACGAACCTGAAGCCTTTCGGAATGAAGGAGGAGAAACGGCCATTCAGGCCCCACCTGACACTCGGCAGATTCCGAAAAGGCGCGAAAACCGGGGCCGATCTGGATGATCTCTTGTCAACATATCATGATCTGACCAGTTCTGGATGTGGGCTCAACGAGCTTGTTTTGTTCAAGAGTGATCTCAAGCCTGGCGGGGCCGTATATACCAGGTTAGGCGCGTGGCCGTTAGAGGGGCGCTTTTTTACGGCAACCCCGGACATCGGCAATGGGTAACCTTGAACAGGCCGCAAAAAGGCGCCCCAGAGGAATAGGTTCCGCATTCCACAGGACAGGCAAAAGCCACAAAAGGTAAGGCTGGCATGTATTAAGATCAAAGGATTGTAAACAAGAAAAATTTGATTCGCTTTTTACGAGATCATCCATCTTCAATCAACAATCGACAATCAAACGGGGGGTCATATGGACAGAGATAGAGCGATCGAACAGGCCATTTCTCAGATAGAGAGACAATTTGGTCGGGGTTCCATCATGAAATTAGGAGAGGAAGCGTTTATGGACATACCCTCTATCTCCACAGGGTCCCTTGCCCTCGATCTGGCGCTCGGAGTTGGCGGCGTGCCCCGGGGGAGGGTTGTGGAGATTTTTGGGCCCGAGTCTTCAGGGAAGACGACCTTGGCCCTTCACATCGCTGCTGAGGCACAGGCAAAGGGGGGGATGGTGGCCTTTGTGGACGCCGAACATGCCCTCGATGTGACGTATGCCAGAAAATTAGGGGTGGATGTGGACAGCCTCCTGGTTTCTCAACCGGATACAGGGGAGCAGGCATTGGATATTGCCGAGATCCTCGTTAGGAGCGGCGGTATTGATGTCTTGATCATTGATTCCGTGGCTGCCCTGGTCCCGAAGGCCGAGATTGAAGGAGAGATGGGGGACCACCATGTAGGCCTTCAGGCCAGGCTCATGTCACAGGCCCTCAGGAAACTCACTGGCACCATCAGTAAATCTAAGACCAGCGTCATCTTTATCAACCAGATCAGGATGAAGATCGGGGTCATGTTTGGCAATCCCGAGACCACGACAGGGGGAAATGCGCTCAAGTTCTATTCGTCCCAACGCTTGGACATCCGCCGGATCGGGGCCATCAAGGAAGGCGACCAGGTGGTAGGGAACCGGACCCGTGTAAAGGTGGTAAAGAACAAGGTTGCGCCTCCCTTTAAAGATGCGGAATTTGATATCATTTACGGGGAGGGCATATCAAAGGATGGGGATATCCTCGATTTAGGCGTTTCCTTGGGCATCGTCGAGAAAAGCGGGGCGTGGTATTCCTTCGGGGAAAACCGGATCGGCCAGGGGAGACAGAATGTCAAACGGTTCTTGGCCGAAAACAGGGACATCAGAGACAGGATTGCGGATCTTATCATGGAACAGACAGGCATGAAAAAGACGAAGGAGATAAAAGGCGGTGAACCGGAGGCCTGATTAAATGGTTGAGTGGTTGGGATCGTCGGCATATGACCTGCAGGATTGGATGGCACAATGAACTTCAGAGAAATCAGGAAGACTTTTTTGGACTACTTCAAGGTCCATGGTCACAGGATCGTTGACAGCTCTTCATTAGTCCCGAGAGATGATCCCACCCTGCTGTTCACAAACGCGGGGATGGTCCAGTTCAAGGGGGCCTTTTT
>CAZACO010000604.1:0-3209 GCA_964483185.1 uncultured Desulfobacteraceae bacterium | reverse complement strand
GAGGCCATCCCGAGGCCGAGACCATCGGCAACCATGCCGTAAAGGAGCGTGACCGCCAACCGGCAGCCCGTGGCTCCTACCGGGTGGCCGAGGGCAATACCATTTCCATGGATATTCACCCTGTCCCTGTCCAGGCCCAATTCCTTCTCGCATGCAAGATACTGGGCAGCAAACGCCTCATTGATCTCGAAGCGGTCGATGTCACTGAGATGACATTTCGCTCTTTCAAGGGCCCCTCGAATGGCAGGGACCGGCCCGATGCCCATAAAATCCGGATCAACTCCGGCCACATGATAGGCCTTGATCTTAGCGAGGGGTTTGAGGCCTAATTCTCTTGCCTTTTCCGAATCCGCCAGAATGACCGCCGAACCGGCATCGTTCATACCGCATGCATTTCCAGCCGTCACCGTTCCGTCCTTTTTGAAGGCGGGAGGGAGCCTGGCCATGGTTACTGAATCCGCGTCCCGTCTCACATGCTCATCCGTATCAAAAATGATCGGGGCCTTTTTGCGTTGCGGGATGGCAAAGGGCGTTATTTCAGCCTTGAACTTTCCTTCATCGATCGCTTTTGCGGCTCTCTGGTGGCTCAGGACCGCAAACTCATCCTGCTCCTGGCGGGTTATGGCATACTTCTCCGCAAGGTTTTCGGCGGTTAACCCCATGCCGACCCCGATATGCGGTTCCTGCATGCCTTTCCAGACCAGATCGTAGGCCTCCAGATGCCTCAGACGTTGACCCCAGCGGGCCGAGGTCATAATGTATGGCGCGCTGCTCATGCTCTCCACGCCACCGGCCAGGACAACCTCCGCTTCCCCGCACTGAATCGCCTGGGCGCCTGAAATGATCGCCTGAAGGGAAGAACCACAGGTGCTGTTGATGGTAAACCCCGGCGCTTCCTTGGGAATTCCTGCCCTGAAGGCTGCGTTGCGGGCAACATTCTGCTCTATCGGTGCGAAGCAGCACCCGAAAATGACTTTATTGATCCACTCCGGCTGCACATTCGAGCGGGTCAGCACCTCTTTCATCACATGCTCCGCCAGGCTTAACGGCGGGACACCCTTCAGAGTTCCGCCAAAATCTCCGATGGCTGTCCTCGTCCCATTCACAACCACGACTTCATTCATCTCTACACCTCGATTATCTATCGTTGAAAAATAGTTTCCTGATTTTTTTGCCTTAATCCTGGATGACGCCAGCGATCGCTTCATATGCCCTGGCAAAAAGGGTGACGCCTGAACTCTGAATTAAGGAATGTATTTGTCAAGATTTTAGAATAAAAGGTTTACACCTGAACTCCGAATATGGATTTTACCTGTTAACGTTTTATCCGCTGAATATTGAGCTGATACGTCAGATGGTTGAAAGGTTGATTCGGAAATCAGCCGTTCAGATCAATCGGTTTAGGGTTCTTTGGATCGGACCAGTCGTAAAACCCCCGCTTCGTTTTGATTCCAAGGTAACCCATCATCACCATCTTTCTCAAGACCGGGGGTGGTGCATAGCGGCCCTCCCTGTACTCTTCGAACATCACATTGCCGGCATTGAATATGAGGTCAAGCCCGATATAATCCGCAAGCATGAGGGGGCCCATGGGATGGTTGAGCCCTAGTTTCATCCCCTTGTCAATATCCTCAATGCTCGCAACACCGTTGGATGCTGCACGCATGGCATCCAGCATGAACGGGGTAAAAAGCAGATTGACGATAAAACCTGCCTGGTCCCTGGCAATCACTGGAACCTTTCCCAATGACTTGACAAAAGCCCCCGCCGTCTTCACAATTTCAGGCGCCACAGAGATTGTTTTGACGATTTCCACAAGGGGCATGACAGGGGCTGGCTGGAAGAAGTGCATCCCCAGAAACCGCTCCTTTCTGGAGGTGCTTGCAGCCATCTGAGTAATGGAAAGAGATGATGTGTTGCTGGCAAAAATCGCCTCCTTCTTGCAGACGGGTTCTATCGATCTGAAGAGATCTATCTTTAGTTGCAGATCTTCGAAAACGGCCTCAATAATCAGGTCACAAACGGCAAGCGGCTCTAAAGAGATGGTACCGGTGATCCGCTTCAACGCCGCATCTTGGTCCTCCCCGGTTATAACCTGCTTTTTGACAAGCCTTTCAAATGAACCTTTCACCTTTTCCATACCTTTGTTCAGGGAAGCCTGGTCAGCCTCCCTCACGACAACGTCATACCCCCCCTGGAGGACAACCTGCGCAATTCCCGCGCCCATGGTTCCGCAGCCTATGATGCCAACTTTTCTGACTTCCATCTCTTACCTCCAAAGAATTCTGAAAGGAAATTCCCTAAGTTGATCGTACTCACTCTGCAAAATCCCTTGCTCCTGCCTGATCTCCGTTTGTTCTTTTTGAAGCAACCCCTAAACGTTGAGATATCATCTGGTATCAAGCCTTCAAGCCGGTCATGAGAATTCTTCGAAAGTTTCTCACATATTCCTTCCCATTCAGATGGCAACGATTCAGTCTCCATTGATGTAGAACGCCGTGGTGGACAGCAATGAAGGTCAAGGCCGTCAGAGCAGGGTCATGTTCCTCGTTGATGAGCCCTTGCTGGATTCCCTCAGCGATGATTTCCTTGATAAATAGCTGATATTTATCGTGGACTTTTTTCAAATGTGGGAAAAAATCGACGTCAGCGTTCAGTTCGGCAGTCAGGTAATCCAGGAACAGACAAAGCTCGGGATTCTTCACCGCAAACTCGGCACTGAAACTGATGGCCCTATGCAGTCGTGTGATGGCATCCCCATCATATTCGCTGACAACCCGAATGAGTTGATTAATGTAGCGAGACTCGTATTCACTGATAATTCTCAAAAGCAGTTGGCCTTTGCTGTCAAAATGAGAATAAAAGGCGGCTTTCGTAATCCTCACTTTCTGCGTGATACCATTGATGGATGTCCCATGGTATCCCTGACGCACGAAAAGCTCAAGGGCGGCCTCAATGATCTTGTCTTTTGTCTGTTCTCTTTGTCTCATACGCGATTGTCTCTCGGAGAAATGTCCACTGAAGGGAAATCCCAATGCATCGAGCGTGCTATTATACGTAGGAATGTAATTGTAAGCATTCAGCTACCCCGTAGGTATCCCACGAAAATGACAAAAGGGAGGGTTGACAGCGTATTATGTGTGCTTGCTTACCAAACGGTCGGTTTGTAATATTCAAGACAATCAGAGGATATTTGTCAAGCGTTTTAT
>CAZACO010000603.1:0-3213 GCA_964483185.1 uncultured Desulfobacteraceae bacterium | reverse complement strand
ATGGCAGAACTGGTTGAGAGCCTGGTGCTCTTTTTCCGTACCAGGAAGACGTCCCGGTGAGGCGTCTTCCCCCTTCTATTCCTGTGTTCATGATATGATGCAAGATAATCCCCCCTTTTCTGCTATTCCTCCACACAAAACGCCGTGTCCAGCGCCAGCCACTCAATCCTTTGCGTGCGTAAACACAGCGTCCCAACATCCATCACCTTAGTTTCTCACCAGGGTCCCACTTCCCGTCCCAAACAGAACGACAGGAGCAACCAAAAACTGCCTGTTGAAGGATTTGGACAACCTCTTCACGGCATCTCAATCCCTGAAAGTTGACCATGTTCCTTTGACCAATCATCTTTATATAAGGGGGCTTCGCTGATATCTGTTGAATCTATTCTACTGTAATCTGATCTTTAATCGCTTCATATTTTTTCGGCCCGATTCCGTTCACATCTGTGATGTCTTGGGCCGTTTTGAAGGGGCCATTTTCGTCTCGGTACTTCACAATCCGATCGGCAATTGTCTTGCCGATGCCCGAAATCGTCTGGAGCTCTGATGCCGTAGCACTATTGATATTGACCTTCTCACCCCCCTGAGCCCATGATACGGAAACCAGAGTGATAAAAAGCGCCGCTGTCAGAAGCCATGCGATCCTTTTCTTGCTTTTCATTTTTACACTCCTTTCTTTATTGAAGCCCCCTGTTTTAAAAAAAGCCCAACACGCTTCTCACCACCATCTGCTCGTCGTGAAAAGCCCCGTATATAGGGGCCTTATCAATTTTTGTGCCATTGGGGCCACATCTGCTTCCCAAATGGGGATTCGCGACCAGGATTGTACCTAATCCATTGTCTTTTCAGTAACCTATGACGCCCCTTAAGGAATGGGGCCTTTCTAGGCCGGATTCGTACACACAGACAGGGCAGTCCCATAACGGTCTGGAAGTCATGGAAATGCACAAGGAGCAGTGCAAGGATACTCGAAATTCTGTGCAGAGGCCTTTGACAAAATCTCTGTCCCCGAGAATGGATTCATCTTATAACGATTCTGAAATAAACGGCGATTGCGTTTATGTCGTCGATTAAAACTCACCGCTTAGCCGGTCAGCAGGCGTCTCATGACTGTGGTCAGAGGCGGACCGCCTGTCTTTAACAATAAAAATGGTTGGGAATCAGGGCCAGACGCAGCATTGTGTTTTTGTTTCGACAATGAGATGGGATAGCCGCTCCACAAAATCGTCCCGTTCTACATCGTTTACAAATATGTCTCGACGCTCGATACCACGGCACCTGCCAGCCAATGCCTGGCTATGGCAGGCGGGTATGAGGACTGGGGGACGTCCATCAACAAGTAACCAACTAATGTAACTACCTAATTTTGTGTATTGTTTTTGGTACGTTATGTCATGGGTTATCCCACTTAAGCGGGGGCTTCGCTTTGCTGCTACAGGTTGCGCGTTTAGTATTTTCGGTGATCTTACCGACTCCTTTCACAGAGCAGATGCATTACGATGCGCACCAGCACATCCTTTTCCTCAGGACGGCTCTCAGCAATCATCAGGGTCATGGCCACCAGCGCCGCATCGGATAACATGCGCCCGCCGTCCGGACCGTAGAGGGCGCCATTTCGTTCGAGGAACCAGAGGAAACCCTTCACCATAGGAGTTGCATGTAGCTCCGTTTGGTGATTGTTCCATAATAATATCGGCAGCATTCCCAAATATCCCGTGATGCCACTCACTCTCCACGCCCGATCTCCTTAATTTGCTGTTCTAGAAACCGCTCCATATCCTCTTTCTTGGGCAGTTCGAGCTGGTATTTGGAGACAAAGAGCTGGTTGTCCATGCCGGCAAGGGCGTACTCCACAAGGGGATTATCTTTCCGGGTGCACAACAGGATGCCCACAGGCGGGTTATCACCTTCAGTCATCTCGTTCTTTATATACCAGCTTACGTAGGTATTGAGCTGGCCGATGTGCTCGTGGGTGAATTCATCGACCTTCAGTTCCACCAGGACATGGCATTTGAGGATGCGGTGATAAAAAACAAGATCCACGAAGTTATGGGTATCCCCGATCAGGATGCGTTTCTGCCGGGCCTCGAAACAGAAGCCGTGACCCATCTCCAGGAGAAACTCCTGCAATTTATCGAGCAATTGATCTTCCAGATCCGATTCGCCCATGACTTCCTGAGGTTTCAAGCCCAGAAATTCAAAGATATAAGGGTCGCGGACGGCCAGTTCGGGTTCGGCAGGTTCGGCCCCGGATCGGACCAGCTCCGCCAGTTTCTCCTTGTTTTTCGAAAGCCCGGATCGCTCATAATACAGGCTGGCGATCTGCCGTTTGAGCTCCCGGACCGACCAGTTTCCCCGAATGCATTCAATTTCATAAAAAACACGTTTTATTTCCTCATCAAAAGGAACGAGTTGTTCAAAGTGGCTATAAGACAGGCTATGCAAAAGCTTTTCCGGTGGAATTTTCAATTGTGCGGACGGTGTCCGCACTTTTTCAGACGCGCTTAAAGATGATGGAATCAGGTGGCTGGATTGTGCGGGCACTGCCCGCACAATCTGTGGATAGGTCCGATAAAATGAAAGGTAATTGTATAACTGTCTACGGCCTGTGTTACTGATTTTGTGTTTCCTCAACGCCTTTGAAAGTTTGTGCAGTAATTTGTCACCATAAACCGCACGATCTTTCCCCCGCAGCTCGAATTCCGCAATGTATAGACCGAACATCCAGTTCCTCAGCGTCAGACTGATATTGATCGCCCGGCCTGCCTGGGATGCGAGCTGCTTATGAACCTGTCGGATGGAATCGACAAGTTTGTCAAAGGTCAATTCATTTTTTGCCATAGCCAAGAAATTCCAGATTCTTTTTGGTGGCGGCTTCAAGCTGGTCGGCCTGTTCAAGGAAAAAATGGGAGTAATATATAACGCCTATGATTTTATGCTTTTCTCTTCTATCCGTACGAAGTTATGGTGGCCCGAGATTCTTTCCGCACCAGGCTTCTCCTGCAGAACGCGATGGTCTCTTCCCTGAGCCCTTCGACCTTTTCAAGCCCCAGGCCCCTCTGACGCATCATGAATCTGCGGGACGTCCATTTGTAAATAAGTAAGTCTTAGTGATCTGCGTTGTTGACTGCGTTGACTTGTTATCACTTTGAATGCCATATTTTTTGCGATACGCATCTCCCCGGGGGCCAGAAATAACAAAACCCCGGTCTC
>CAZACO010000602.1:0-3214 GCA_964483185.1 uncultured Desulfobacteraceae bacterium | reverse complement strand
CTTTAGCCTCTCTGAATGCCATCATGGGACTTTTTTTGCCTTAAGAAAGCCTCACTTCCCTAATCAAAGTTAATCCCTCGCTATGCCCCCGTTGTGGTTAGTTCATGCTCCATGTGTGCCGATGTGAGCTTTGCATACAAATCTCGGCCCACATTCAGCCACAGATGTACAATTAGTGTCTGAATTGCAGGACCTGTAGAAAAAAAGCTTGACACACAAAGCCGAATCACTTATAATTTGGTCTAAGAAAAGGGATTTCTTATAACCTCACCTCACTCAAACAAAGCCGAATCACCTGTAGTTCGGTTTCAAATAAGAGCTTCTAACCATCATTTCGGATTCCAGGCGTCAGCCTTCTATTTGGCAAATAAAAATTGTGACCGATCAGATGGCCCTTTATATTGGCGCCATGAACGACCTCAAAGGAAAGAAAGTCTTGATCGTTGAAGATAATGAAGAGAACCTCTATCTGGAGACGTTTCTCTTGGAAAAACATGGTGATGATGTGGTCCAGGCACGGAACGGGCAGCAGGGGTTGGAACGGGCTGCTTCTGAACATCCTGACTTGATTCTTTTAGATATCCAGTTGACGGTAATGGATGGCTATGAAGTGGCCAGGCGGCTGAAGCGGGCGATAGAGACGCGATCGATTCCGATTGTAGCGGTTACCTCTTATGCGATGGCCGGCGACCGTGAGACCATTTTGGCCACAGGCTCAGAAGGGTACATTGAAAAACCGATCGATCCAGACAGCTTTGTCGAGCAGGTGGGGGGATTTTTGCCCAAAAATTAGTAGGAGGCCTTGTATGAGCACCATCCTGATCGTTGAAGACAATGCCGAGAGCCGTTACATGCTGGAGCGGCTGCTGGCATCCAAAGGCCATCACATCATCGCTGCAGAAAACGGCGAGGAGGCGCTCCGGCTTGCCCGTCAGGACCGGCCTGAGGTCATCATTTCGGATATCATGATGCCGGTCATGAACGGATTCAGGCTCTGTCGTGAAGTAAAAAACGATCCCGGCCTGCGCAATATTCCCTTTATCTTTTATACGGCCACATTTGTTGAGAAGACCGACGAGAAACTGGCCATGAGTCTCGGTGCGTCCCGTTTTGTCGTCAAACCCACAGAGGGAGAGGCATTTTTACAGATACTCGAAGACGTGCTGAAAGAACATCAGCAGGGTATCCTTCCGGTCCCTGAAGGGCCGCTGGAGGGTGAAAATATCCTTCTGGAAATGTATGACACGAGCATTACCCATAAGCTGGCAGAAACCGTGGAAAGACTCCAGAATGAGCGAAAGGCGCTGATTCGATCCGAACGGAGGCTGAAAGAGGCCCAGCAACTGGCCCACATAGGCCACTGGGAACTCGACCTGAAAAGCAATTCCTTAGAGTGGTCTGAAGAGGTCTACCGCATTTTAGGACTGAAACCCCAGGAGTTTGATCCCTCATACGAGGTAGTTATAGCGGCTGTTCACCCAGATGACCGGGCCTATGTCGGCAAGGCCCACAAGGCATCGCTGTCGAAAAAGACGCCATACGATATCGAATATCGTTTATTGCTCAAGGATGGGACCGTCAAATATGTGAATGAACGGTTCCAGGCCCTCTTTGACGAAGATGGCATGCCGACCTGTTTGATGGGGACGGTCCAGGACATCACCGAGCGCAAGCAGGCGGAGGAACGCTTACGGTTCCTGTCCTCCGCTGTGGAGCAATCCTCTGAAGGCATGGCCTTCGCAGACATGGAAGGAAACCTGATATACGTCAACCAGGCCTGGGTCGAGATGCACGGTTACGAATCACCCGAAGAGCTTGCAGGAAGGCACTTGAGCATTTTTCACGATCCGGAGCAACTGAAAAATGAGGTGGAACCTTTCAACGAGATGGTGGTGAAAAATGGATACCACAAAGGGGAGGTGGGGCACATCCGCAAGGATGGAAAGGCGTTCCCCACCCTTATGACCACTACCCTTATCAAAGACGAGAGTGGAAAACCGATAACTCTTTCCGGCATAGCCAAGGACATATCCGATATCAAGAGGGCAGAGGGTGAACTCAAGACGGAACGAGACACATTGAAGGGGCTGATGGATGGCCTGGCAACCACCCGAATCGGCGTCCATATTGTTGGATTGAATTACAGGATTCTCCATCAAAACAAGGTACTGATTGAGACATTCGGCGATATTACAGGGAAGCTATGTTATGAAAACTACATGGGGTTGGATATCCCATGCGATTCATGTCCGATGGCCGTCTCAATACAGAGCGGAGAAGTGGAACGGGCTGAGATGCCCGGCAGCAACGGCAGGTACTACGAGATTCTTTCCGCGCCACTCCCCTCTCCTGATGGAGCCGTCGATAAAGCCATAGAGGTCGTGCTTGATATCACCGAGCGCAAGGAAGCGGAGAAAGCACTGAAGGAAGCGAATGACATCATCAACAAAAGCTCATCCGTAGCCTTCACCTGGAAAAATCAGGAAGGATGGCCGGTGGAGTTTGTGTCTGAAAACGTTGAAAGGCTTTTTGGCTATAAGGCTGAAGAATTCATAAAGGGAGAAGTGAATTATGCCGCCTGCATTCATCCTGAAGACATCGACCGAGTGGCTAAAGAAGTGGCGGAATTCAGCAGCAGACCGGAAACGACGGAGTTTGTCCACGAATCCTATCGCATCATGGCAAAGGACGGGTCGGAAAAAATAATCAATGACTGGACCTATATCCTGAGGGATAAGGACGGGCGCATCACGCATTACAAAGGTATTGTTGAAGACATCACTGAACGTAGGCGGGCGGAAGAAGAGCAGGTCAAGTTGCAGGCCCAGCTCAATCAGGCCCAGCGGGTGGAGTCCATCGGGATCCTGGCAGGGGGCGTGGCCCATGATTTCAACAACCTCCTTACAACGATCATCGGCAACGCCCAGCTCGCCCTGGCCGATCTGTCGAAAGACGATCCCGTGTACGAGGATATAGAAGAGATCCGAAAGGCCGGCCAAAGAGGGGCCTTGTTGACCCGACAACTCCTGACGTTCAGTCGCAGGGAGACCTGTTATCCTGAGATCCTGGATCTTAATGACGCGGTTCACGATATGGAAGGGCTTCTCCGGCGTCTCATTAGAGAGAATATCGAGCTGCGGACTGTCCTGGCGCCCGGGCTGCGGAAGGTTAAGTCGGATCAGGGGCAGATGGAACAGGTGATCATGAACCTGGT
>CAZACO010000601.1:0-3235 GCA_964483185.1 uncultured Desulfobacteraceae bacterium | reverse complement strand
TGATCAGCAAGTGCCCAACAGAACAGCCCACCCGTCAACAGAAAAACCGCCGCCAGAAAAACAACCTGGATCTTTCTCTTTTTCATTTGTTTTCCTCCCCTCCTCGGCCCTAACAGCACCCCGACCTGCCGGCCACCCCCGTTTTATTACCCCCGCTCGCTGCACCGTTATCCGGTTCAATCACACAGCAGCATGACGACCCGTCCCGTCCCAAAGCCGAATTAATGACGGCCGCGGCACAGCCTACGCCTGCCTTGACGGTCACCGCCGCTGTGGGGCAGTTGCGGGAACAGGCCCCGCACTCCATGCAGAGATCGCGGTCTGCTATCCCGGCGTGCCCGTTGTCCATGCGGAGCACGCCGTGCGGACAGACCACCAGGCACATGCCGCAACCGATGCATTTTTCCGGATCAAGCGCCAAGGTAACCACATCCCTGAGATAAACGAATCTTTCCATGTCACACCTTCCTCACGCCGCGAACAGAGAACCGACCCACAGACACAAACCTGCCGCACCTCCGGCAATCTCCAGTGGGACCGCCCATCTCATCTCTTTTCTGACCCCGGAGAGAGAGGTGTATGTAGATGCGCCCGTGAAATTCATGGCCAGATACGCTGCAATGGCAGGAATCAGGAAGAACCATGCCGCAATTCCGATCAAGCCCCCCGGCTTACTGAAACCTCCGATCCAGAAGGCCCCGAGTATGACCGCGGTTATCAGACCCATCTCGAATCCCTTCAGTGAGAAGGCGCGACCCGGCAGCCAGGGCAGCAACATCGGTGTCAAAACCGCCCCCGCGGCCACGGCACTCAGCAAGCCAACCACCGCAAAGGGGCCGTAGCGCAACATACCGTTCCAGAATCCTTCGTGTCCGCCCAGGCCGCCCGCCAGAAAGAAGAGGGGGAGGATGAGAAGGCTCCATTTGAGTGTGCCCACCAGTTCCACCGGGACGAGTATGGTTCGTTCTCTCAGAGTAAAGGTCTTCCGCCGCATCTCCGGGGTCGCTTTGAGGCCTGTGTCTAAAAAAGCGGGAAGATCTGTTGCCTTGATAGGCCCGTAAATCACCTTGAAGCCTGACTGCTTCTTGACCTGGTGGGCCGCAACCCCGGGCCCTGACAGCTGCGGCAGGATCACTTCCCGGTGGGCCACCACCTGCGTCAGGTCGCTAAAGGCGATACGCTGGACCAGCTCCTCTGTGCCAAAGGTCCCTTTCCCTGCCGCACACCAGACATTGATGCCGTTGGTGTCCAGGACCAGGATCCATGCATCGCTGCCAGGGAGGGACTCACGAAGCCGATCAAAGCTCATCTTATAATTGGCGGTCACAAGCACAGGGCTCTGATCGTCAGGATTCCCGAGGGCATACAGGCCGGGATCCACCGTAAACCGCATACGTCCCACGCCCCACCGGGCCTTTATGCTTCCCCACCGATCGGCCCACCTCAGGGTGGCGAAGACCCTGGGGACCGCCCCCACCTTTGTCTGAAAAGTCCCCTCCACAAATGGCTGGTCAAGTCTGGGACGGCTCACCTGAGCCGTTCCACCGCTGGGTCAGCAGCCGCCTGCGGGCGATGGATCGGCCTGCACATCTATGGTTTTCAACATCACAAGGCCATCTTTTCCCTCATTCATAGCACAATGCTCCCATCTCTAATCAGATGTAATGCTTGCCACCCATTCCCGGTTCACCGCGCACGTCAACAGGGCCAAAAAAGGTAAAGGTTCAGAGGATGAACTACCCCGCCGCAAGCAGCGGGGTATCATCAAAAGCATTGAGCGCCCCAAGGGGCCGGGAATACAACCCTTGTCCGCCTCTGGCGGATTCAATGTTATTGACCTGGACCTCTGAACCCGCGAACGGTTATTAAAAAACCATCGGCACATATCCGTCTTTCAGGAAATTCGCGATGATAACGCCCACGTAATCCACCTTGACGCCAAGATCCTCTATCTTTTCAGAGATCCCGTCACGGTCCGAGATGAACTTGCACGCGATCGGTTTCTCCACGGCCCCGATCTCCTTGGCCGTCTTGGCGATCTGTTCGTCTTCAACAAGGAGACGCTCAGACGGACCAAAAAAAACGACTTTCACCTCATCCATCCAGCCCTCCGACAGGTTCCGCTGCGCATACCTCATGCCTGTCATGGCCTTCTCCGCATCACCCGTAGCAATAACCACCAGCAATTTAGAACTCATAGAAATTCTCCTTTTCCTTTGGTGTCCATCCATCAAAACTCGATACCTTGTCTGTCCAAACCGGTTAAGATTATTGTGAGTGTTCAAAGGTTCAGGGTTTCCCGCTGAAAGCGGGATTCAAGGTTAGGGGCAAAGACAATGTTGAAGACCCGAAGTCCTCCTGAAACATGCTGGTTTCGCCAGATAATTGCTACTTCGTCCCGCCAGCGGGCGGGATTGGGAATGACGAAGCCGGACGCTTCTCAAGTGAATACGTCTCCAAAATCGAGTCCGTGAACAAGAATGCAACCTTGAACCCATGAACCTCTGAACCCGTGAACGGTTACGATTTGTCTATTTTCCGTGAAGCGTTCGCTTCATCAGCGCCAGATAGTACTCGGATATCCCCTCGATCGTGCAGTAGCATACCCGGGGACCGTCGATCTCCCCCTGTATCCAGCCGGTCTCTTTCAAGACCTTGAGGTGCTGGGACACACTGGATTGGGCCAGGGGAAGCGCATTCACGATATCACCGCAGACGCACCTTTCTTCAAAGGGCTTATTTTCAAGCATGCGGACAATCTCCACCCTCGCCGGATGGGCAAGCCCTTTGGCAAGCTGCGCCAGTCTCCTCTTGCACGCATCCATGGACATCCTTTCGATCTCCGTCAGATCTAAGGAAATCGCTTCGCAGCTAAGCCTCTTTCCCTTCATCACTAAACCCCTGCCCCAAAGATCTTTAAAATAAGGTTGTGCCCATCCATTAATGAAATTCGGGCACAAGTGAGTTTCCAATTCAGAAATGAGCAATCTTTTGCAAGATCAAGGAAATCAAGGAGTTGGGCGGAGGCGTATCCCGCCTACGGCGGGACACAACCGACTCCGCGGATTGACGCTGAGATTGCGAAAAAGGGCCATTTATGGATGGAAACAAGGTTGAAATCAGATCTACCTTTCATCATACTATCGTTTATCGTAGATATACGATAATAAGGCGGATGATTCTCCCTGTCAACCCCTTTCATCGAGACCTTTGCAAAACACCCCCTTTTGCCTCC
>CAZACO010000600.1:0-3235 GCA_964483185.1 uncultured Desulfobacteraceae bacterium | reverse complement strand
AGGATCCCAGCACGGATCGCATTTTTTCGGAGAGTTCCTTCATGGTAAACGGCTTTTGAAGGAAGTCCTGGGCCCCCTGGTCAAGGATTTCCTGGGCAGGGCCATCCTGAGAGTACCCGCTCATGACGATAACTTTGGTGTCCGGTCTGGACGCTTTTATGGCACTATAGACCGCCCGGCCGTCCATGTCCGGGAGAAGAATATCCAGCAGAACCAGATCGATCGGGCCCCTAAAGCGCCGGCTGCTGTCCACGGCATCTTTTCCCATTTCAGCGATCAACACGGTATGACCGAGTCGTTCCAGAAACACCTCTATCATTTCCGAGATCATACGTTCATCTTCAACGAGCAGGATGGTCTTCTTGGCCCATTCCGATGAGGTTACCGGACCCGGTGTCTGTTTGGGGGTTTCTTCGATAGAGGGGAGCCAGATTCGAACCGTGGACCCCGTGTCGAGCGTCGAATCGATCGAGATGAAACCTCCATGATTGCGTACGATGCCGTACGCGGCAGCCATCCCCAGCCCCCTCCCCTGGAATTTGGTCGTGAAAAAGGGATCGAAAATCCTGGCCTGGGTCTCTTCAGACATCCCCTTCCCATTGTCCGAAATGCTGAGACATACATATGGGCCGGGCGTAGCGCCTGTCTCCTCATGCCAGCGTTCCCCCGAAACATCCTCGTTTCTGCAGGTTATCTGAATGACGCCCTCTCCTTCGATGGCCTCGGACGCATTGGAGAGGACCGCAGAGATGACCATCTGGATCTGCACCACATCTATCCGAACACTCGGGAGGTCACTCGGGATATCTTGGAGCAGCCGGATAGAGGGGCGAACGGTATGTTCCATCAGGGGGAGTGAGGTCTTCAGAAACTCTGCCATGGGAATCGCCTTGGACTGATACTTGCCACCCCGGGCATAGGCCAGAAGTTGGGCCGTCAGCCCGGACATCCTCTCCGCAGACGCTCTTATTCTCTCCAGGTATTGCGGAACCTGATCGGACGATAAACCCATTTCGAGGATATCAAGCCCCATGGTGATAACGCCGAGGGCATTGTTGAACTGGTGCGCCACACCCCCGGCCAGGGTGGCGATGGCCTCCATTTGCCTCGCCACCTGCAACCTCTTCTCCAACCGCTTTCTCTCTTCTTCCGATTCCTTAATTTCCGTAATGTCGTGGACGATCACCGTCGCCCTGATAGGGTGCCCATCTTCGTAGATCACCCTTGAGTGCCATCTCACCCAGAATTCCTGGCCATCCTTGCGACACATCCTGTATTCCGCGGTCTCGGAAACCTTCTCTCCGGAGAATATCTTTTGGCCTCTTTCAAGGAATCCCTGCCGGCTTTCCTCCGCAAGGATTTCCAAGGGATTCAAGGCCATAAATTCCTCTGTATTGTATCCTGTATAGTGGCACATCACGTCATTGACGCTCGTGATGACGTATGCCTGTAAATCGATTTCATAAATACCTGCAGGAGCATGATTGATGATATGGATGTACCGTTCCTCGCTGGCTTTCAGTGCCTTTTCAAATCGGTTCCTCTGGAGGGCTACAGACGCCTGGTTGACGAAGGCTTCAATGAGCTTCGAATCTCCAGGCAGAATCCCGGGCCTGTCGCCTTCGCGGCCCACAATGATGGCACTCCCGAAAAGTCTCCCCTCTCTACTGAAGCCGATCACGTAGATCTCTCTTTTCCCGAGGATTTTCTCGATCGCGAAGGCGACAGGCCTGGGTACGGCACCGAAAGAGAGTTCATGAAGATCCCGGGGTCCTTTCTCCAGACGCCCTTTCTTCAGTACCTGTTCGGCTGCTTCGTCATTCAGGGTGGTGATCATTCCCACCGGATTTCTGCCCAACAGACTGAGAACGCGTTCCGCACCCTTGTCGAGGCCTTCCAACGCCACCGTTTTAAACTGCTTGGAACCGGGTTCAAAGGAATTGACCAAGACAACCGCATCCCCGGTGATCTCCTTGATCCTTTTGCATATCAGTTTGTAGAGAGCCTCCTCGTCCGACGAACCAACGAGATCCATGGCCGTTGCATGGAGGAACTCCAGCTCCGTTGCATAGGCCTTCTGCTTGGCTTCCGCTTCCTTTCGATAATGGACCTCCCCTTCCAGCTTTCGCTTGGCCTCCATGATCTCCATCTTTTCGTTGCTGAGGGACCTGGAGACTGCTCGCTCGCCACGAATCAGCATGGCACAGGAGACGGCCGCCGCCGCGTTCGTGACCACAAAATTTCCCAACGCGGCAAACATCTGAAGTGGATTGGAGAAGAAAAGCAGCCCTTCCCTCCCATAACCGTAGAAGGATATCCCACCCAAAACAATCAGGGTCAGGCAATTGATGCATATCCCCACGATGGCCCCTTTTAGAGCGAAGAGTAGACCTGACATGACACCGAAGGTGAAAAGCCACACGGGGCCTCCGCTCAGGAATCCAAAGTAGAGAATTACATAGACACCCACCATGTAAATCAGCCCCAGCGCTACCGTGGCCCGGATGACATAGGTGAGTTTTCGCACCAAGAGTAGACACAAGCCCGAGGAGAGAACCACGCTATTCAGAAACAAGAGGAGCCACCGTTCCTTCTGAAAGGCAAGAAAGACACCCGGGATAAATGCAAGGGCCGAAAGGATCGTCCCGGTAGCGATCAGGGCGGTGAGAAGCCGGTCCCGGGTGTATTCAGGACCCTCCGCTGATGAAGACCCACCCAAGGAATAGATTTTGTCCAGTGATTTCCTGAGAAGAGCCATGAAGCCCCTTTTGTTTTTCTCTTTCTTCGATCTCATGTTCCTGTTAAGCGAGGAGACCGCAGCAATGGCAAATCGGACCAACCGGAAGTCCTCCGGCAAACCTCCTTGATATTTCCGCCCCCTATCCCTAATGCCGCTGTATCTGAAAGAACGAGAGACACATCGCTCTCGGTAAGTTTTCCAGACATGCGAAAGGCAGTGGTATTCTCAATTCCAATATCTATCATTTCTATCATAGTCAGCTCCTTGTGAAAATTTTAGATGCATACCCGGTGATTTGTGAGAAATGTTCTACTCCCAACAGGAAAAACAACTCCTGTCAGGAGCTGGGTAGGCACCTTTTGAGGTGTTTGTCCGTGGGGAACCGCTATGCAATTTAGGTGCAAGGCATTAGGCGCAAGGTATAAGGTTCAAAGGTTCAGGGTTTATGGTTCAAAGGTTGATAGGTTAACCGGATGGAATCATATTGAAACTGTA
>CAZACO010000599.1:0-3239 GCA_964483185.1 uncultured Desulfobacteraceae bacterium | reverse complement strand
GGGGATCATGTGGATACGGATCTGATTATCCCCGCGAGATATCTGAACGTATCGGACAAACACCAATTGGCGAAGTATTGTTTCGTCGACCTGAGGCCTGAGTTTGTCAAAGAGGTGCGGGCCGGAGATATTGTTGTGGCAGGCGTCAACTTCGGGTGCGGCTCTTCCAGGGAACAGGCCCCTTTGGCAATGAAGGCTTGCGGGGTTGGCGCGGTCATCGCAAAGAGCTTTGCCAGGATCTTTTACAGGAATGCCTTCAATATCGGTTTCCCCGTACTGGAATCCGAAGAGGTACCTGAACAGGTCAGGGAAGGGGACGCACTCTCTATCGACCTCTCAAAGGGGGAGATCGTGGAAACATCGCAAGATAAACGCTTTTCCGCAAGACCCGTACCCGATTTCATGCGTGCTATTCTGAGCGCGGGCGGTCTTGTGAAATATCTGAAAAAGACCCAAACCGCAGCGGAAGATCTCCCGGGTATCTGAGGGACAAAAAGAATGGTTGCCGAGTTTGGGTCTGTTCAGTCGAGGGCTTTATGAAAAGATTAACAGGCGCAGAAATACTGCTTGAATCCTTAAAAGAAGAAGGTGTTGACACGATCTTCGGTTACCCTGGTGCCGCCGTTATCGACATCTATGACCGGCTTGCAAAGACCGACATGAGACACATCCTGGCTCGACATGAGCAGGGAGCTGTCCATGCTGCGGACGGTTATGCCCGCGCATCCGGGAAGGTAGGGGTCTGTTTGGTGACATCAGGCCCCGGTGCGACAAACACGGTAACAGGAATTGCCACGGCCTACATGGATTCAATCCCTGTCGTGGTGATAACCGGCCAGGTTCCCAGAGCGCTTATCGGGAACGATGCCTTTCAGGAGGTTGACATCGTGGGTATCACCCGGCCATGCACCAAACACAATTATCTTGTGACGGACATCAATGACCTTAACAGGATCATAAAGGAGGCGTTCTATTTAGCGCGGTCAGGAAGGCCGGGCCCTGTGTTGATAGATCTTCCAAAAGATGTGATGATCATGTCAGCACCCTACCGACCCGGCAAAAAAGCTACGCTCAGATCTTACCAGCCTACCTATAAACCCAATTCGAGGCAATTGGACAAGGTGGTCCGTCTTGTAAAGGAGGCCCAGCGACCGCTCATCCTTGCGGGAGGCGGCGTGGTGCTTTCAAAGGGCTCTGAAGCCTTGAAGCGGTTTGCCAGCAAGACGGTCACACCGGTGACAACCACGCTGATGGGTCTGGGGGTCTTTCAACCGAAGGATCCGCTCTGGCTGGGCATGGTGGGGATGCATGGGACGTTCAGGGCCAATATGGCGACGTCCGGCTGTGATCTCCTCATCGCTGTGGGGGTCCGTTTTGATGATCGGGTCACAGGGAAAATCGAGACCTTTGCATCTCAGGCCAAGATTGTTCATATCGATATCGATCCCTCATCCATCCGGAAAAACGTTCCCGTCAGTATCCCGGTGGTGGGTGATTGCAGGCTGACCCTTGAGATCCTGAATGATCTCCTTGAAAAGGAGAAGTTAAACGGTATCCGTGAGGTGCGGGCGCCATGGCTTGGACAGATCGAGGCATGGAAAAGCACCGGGGCCCTTGCCTACGAGCAGGGCGATGTGATCAAGCCTCAGTATGTGATCGAGACCTTATCCAGGCTTACCAGTGGAAACGCTATCGTCACCACAGAAGTGGGCCAGAATCAGATGTGGGCCGCCCAGTACTACCAGGTGGATAAACCCAACGCCTTTATTACTTCCGGGGGCCTGGGGTGTATGGGATTCGGTCTTCCGGCGGCCATCGGCGCCCAGGTGGCCATGCCGGACAAACTGGTGGTGGATATCGCAGGCGACGGGAGTATCCAGATGAATATTCAGGAGATGGCAACCGCCGTACAATACCGGTTGCCCATAAAGGTGGTTATTCTGAATAACCGGTACTTAGGGATGGTGAGACAGTTTCAGGAGCTCTTTTATGACCGGTGTTATGTCTCTACAGAAATGGAGTGCGCCCCGGATTTCGTGAAACTGGCCGAGGCCTATGGTGCGGCCGGGCTGAGGGCCACCAGACCGGAGGAGGTGGAGCCGGTCCTCAAAGAGGGGCTTTCCCTTGAAAAACCGGTACTGATGGATTTCCTTGTCGAGAAAGAGGAAAAGGTTTATCCGATGGTGCCGGCCGGAGCACCGATCACCGAGATGCTTCTGGTTTAATAGGGGTTCAGGAGTTCAAAGGTTCACGGTTCAGCCCCGCCTCTGGCTGCTGGGAGGGATCGAATATCGAACATCCAGTTTCGAGTTTCATACGAGTGTTTGCTGAAAAGGTGGGCTGAATACACTCTCACGGAACCATCACGAAATCAGTTTTTTTCAGAAGACAGGCGAGACGATGAATCAGGCAAAAGAAGAAAAACATATCTTATCCGTGTTGGTGGAAAATCAGCCCGGGGTCCTGTCCAGAGTCGCAGGGCTTTTTAGCGGGAGGGGCTTCAATATCGAGAGCCTCTGCGTGGCTGAAACCA
The DNA here is from genome assembly GCA_964483185.1 of uncultured Desulfobacteraceae bacterium. GTDB lineage: Bacteria > Desulfobacterota > DSM-4660 > Desulfatiglandales > Desulfatiglandaceae > CAZACO01. Next base: position 706 of record CAZACO010000599.1, on the reverse strand, counting down.
CCGACCCCCTTGTCTCACGGATGACGATCGTGACAACAGGGGATTTGGGTGTGGTGGAGCAGATCAAAAAACAGCTTAACAAGTTGGTGAATGTCATCAAAGTGGTTGATTTTACAGGGACGGATTTCGTTCAACGGGAACTGACCCTGATCAAGGTGCATGCCAGGGCTGAGAATCGTGCTGAGGTCCTCCGGATGGTGGATATCTTCCGGTGTCGCGTCGTAGATGTGGGCGTGGAATATTACACGGTTGAGCTAACCGGTGATGAAGGGAAAATCAGCGCCTTTTTAAGCCTACTCAAACCGATGGGGATTAAAGAGATCGCACGGACAGGCGCCCTGGCACTGGCGCGTGAAAAAAAATAAGGGAGGAATTATGGGAAAGATAGATTTTGGCGGTGTGTTGGAAGATGTTGTGACATCAGAGGAGTTTACCCTTAAAAATGCACAGGATGTGCTCCAGAATGAAACCGTGGCCGTGGTCGGTTACGGCGTACAGGGACCCGGTCAGGCACTGAATATGAAAGATAATGGGATCAGGGTCATTGTGGGCCAGCGTGAGGGGGGCCGTTCGTGGCAACGGGCAATAGACGACGGGTTTGTTCCCGGAGAGACCCTGTTTTCACCCGAGGATGCGGCTGAGCAGGGAACCCTTATCCAGTATCTGGTATCAGACGCAGGACAGGTGGCCATCTGGCCTGCGATCA
>CAZACO010000598.1:0-3240 GCA_964483185.1 uncultured Desulfobacteraceae bacterium | reverse complement strand
GTTTTCCAGGGGTCATGTCTTTTTCAACTCTCTTCAGAAGAAAGGAGAAAAAAAATGAAAAAAGCCGCTTTTGTTCTCGTATCTTTCTGTTTCCTTTTTACCGCCCTTTTTGCCAAGGGGATTCCCCCCGCTTCGGCAAAAAATCTCCCCAAATTAATCACGTTTACCTCCTACAAGGTGGGCTCCCTCGGCTACACCCTAACCAGCGGTTTCCGGGAGGCCATTGAACGACTGACGCCGATGAAGGTCAGGGTCGAACCCTACGATACAGACGTAGCGAGAGTGCTTCCCCTGAAGGCCGGGGAAAGTGAGATGAGCATCCTGACCGGTGCAACCGGCACCTGCGCAAGTTACGGTATTGCCGAATTCGGGACTGCGGCATGGGGCCCGCAGCCCATACGACAGGTCTGGAGGGGATTGTCCCTTTATCTGAGCTTCCTCACTAGAGGCGATTCGGGTATCAAGACCATAGCAGACGTCCGGGGGAAAAGGGTGCCCAAGGTGCCCGGCTGGCCCGCCGGCATGTTGACCATTGAAGGAATCATGGCCTATGGGAACCTGACCTGGAAAGATGTGCAGGCGGTCCCCCAGAGCGGCTACGTGGACCAGTTAAAAGGCGTGATCCAGGGAAGTGTTGATGTCTGCTATGGTGCCACAGTCACGCCTACGGTGAAAGAACTGGAGGCCGGCCCCCACAAGGCCGCCTGGATCGTCCTACCCCATTCCGATAAGGCCGCCTGGAAAAGACTTAGTGAAAAGGCCCCCTGGTTTACCCCCGCGGTCTGCAAGAGTGCCCCGGGTCTCCCAAAGGGCCAGACCATGGAAGTGGGGGGGTATCCCTACAGCATATGGTCCTATGCCACTGTCAGCCCCGATGTGGTTTATGAAGTTGTCAAGGCCATGGACAAGGGGTTTGACATCTACAAGGGCATGCACAGAGCCATGCCCGCCTTTAACATCAAGGCCGCCGTTCTAAATCCCAGCCCGGTCCCCTTTCACGATGGGGCCATAAGGTATTTCAAGGAGGCAGGTGTCTGGACCCCCGAACTGGACAAATGGCAGGCGGAGCAGGTAAAGGCATTTGAGGAAAGAGCGGCAAAATTCAAAAAATAGACAGGTTTTGCGGATCGGGAGGGATTGGAGTGTCTCATATCCAATCCCTTCTATTTGAATTGGCCGGGATGGCAAAACGATTCTCCAGCGCTGATAAGGGATATCCTGAATGAATAAAAAGGATGATCATCCAAAGGCAAGCCCTGTAGCGAGATACCGTGAACTCGATGGTTTTCATAAATGGTATTTTCGATGCTTCACGGCCTTTGCCGCACTATTGTCTTTTGTCCATGTCTTCAAGATCGTGCTGTTCGGATATGTGATGCCTGACATGTCTTATTTCTCGGTCATGATCGCCGCTTTTGTGTCTTCTACCTTTTTGCTCTTTCCGGCAACGAAAGAGGCGCCGAGAGACAGGGTTCCGTGGTATGACACGGTTTTTTGCCTTGCCAGCCTGATAGGCCCCATCTATGTGTTTGTCTACAACATCGATATCATCCTTGGCGGATGGGAGATATTCCCTCCTGTTGGAGCAAGGATCGTCGCCCTGATTACATGGGTGGTCATAATAGAGGCGGTCCGGAGAGCTGGGGGGAACATGCTGATGGGTGTTATCCTTCTTATTTCCGTATACCCCCTCTTTGCCCATATCTGTCCGGGCATACTGGAGGCGAAACAGTATAGCCCTTCGCGTATTCTCGGGTTCCATTTCCTCGGGATGCAGAGCATTTTCGGCCTTCCCACCCAGGTCTTTTGCAGGCTCCTCATAGGATATATGATTTTTGCCGTGGCCCTCCAGGTAACCGGGGCGGCAGATTTCTTCATCAATTTCTGTCTGTCCATCCTGGGAGGGGTCAGAGGCGGGGCCGCCAAGGTATCCATCCTGTCCAGCGCCTTTTTCGCCACCATGTCCGGGAGCGCCATCGCAAATGTGGTGACCACGGGATCGGTCACCATACCAACCATGAAACGCCTGGGATATCCCCCCTATTACGCGGCAGCCATCGAAGCATGCGCCTCCAAGGGGGGAGTCCTGACCCCCCCGGTGATGGGGGTTACCGCATTCATCATGGCCGACTTCATCGGTGTGTCATATGCCGATGTATGCATCGCGGCCGCACTTCCGGTATTCCTTTACTGGGTCTCGCTGTTTGCCCAGACAGACTTCTACGCTGCCAAAATGGGGCTCAGGGGTCTTCCTCGAGAGGAACTCCCTTCACTCTGGCAGACCCTAAAGGAAGGCTGGTTTTACATTACGGCCCTGGGTCTTCTCATATACATCATCTTCGTTCACAGGATGGAGGAACTGGCCCCTTACTATGCCACGGGGGTTCTGCTCGTACTGGCCAACCTCAGAAAGGAGACTCGGCTGAACCGGCATACCGTTGCCCAGCTCACCGACGGCACCGGAAAAATTCTGACCGAGCTTATGGGTATACTGGTGGGCGTGGGGATGATCATAGGCGCCCTTTCCCTTACGGGAACTGCCCACGGCCTCTCAGGCACCCTCACCAGGCTGGGAGGTGAGCATATGTTTCTGCTCCTCGTCGTCGGCGCCATCACAAGTTTTCTTCTGGGTATCGGCCTGACCATCTCCGCATGCTACATCTTTCTGGCCATGCTCCTGGCGCCCACCCTGGTAAAAATCGGAATTTACGAGATGTCGGCCCACCTCTTTCTGGTCTACTGGGGCTCCGTATCCTATATAACACCGCCTGTGGCCCTTGCCGCATATGCAGCGGCCAGTATCGCCCAGTCGGATCCTCTTAAAACGGCGTTCCAGGCCGTAAGGCTGGGCTTCGTGTCCCTTCTTGTCCCATTCTTCTTCGTATACAACCCGGCCCTTGTGGGCCACGGAACGGTCCCGCAGATCCTTCAGGCCATGGCAACCGCCACCTTCGGAATCATTCTTCTAGGTGCGGGTTTTGAGGGGTATGTATTTTTTCTAAAAAAGATATCCCTCCCTGTGCGCATCACCTTCATGGCCGCCGGCCTCCTCGTCTTTCATCCCAGAAACGTTACGGATCTCATAGGCATGGGGCTTATCCTCGCGGGCGTGGTGATTCATTACTCGACAAAAAACCTGTTCGGCAGAAAGGAGGCCGATGCCGCGGCATCCGATGGGTGAACTTAGGGCCTCGGCAAGAAATAATTGCGCAAGATTGCGCCGGATGTTGGTTTGTATAC
>CAZACO010000597.1:0-3242 GCA_964483185.1 uncultured Desulfobacteraceae bacterium | reverse complement strand
CCCACATCCGGTCTATGAATCCCTCTCAAGCCGTCGTCTCCACCGGTCAAATCCTTCAGCTCAAAGATGGTAAAATAAATCACTTCATTGAAGGCCAGCGTCAACATGGCAAAGTAGATCCCGTGCCTTCGGATCGAGATCCAGCCTATAATCAGGGAAATGAGCGCTCCGACCACCGCAGCGGCGAGCATCCCTAAGAAGACGTTTATGTCAAATCGGACCAGGAGGATACCCATGGTGTACGCGCCGGAGGCAAAAAGAGACGCGTGGCAAAAAGAGAGGAGGCCTGCATATCCCAGCATCAGGTTAAAGGCTACGGCCAGAAGCGCAAAAATCAGGATCTCTGTGGCCAATTCCGTAAACGGAAAAACAAACGGAAGTATTAAGAGGATAATGACAATGATAGTAAATCGATCCTTTAGAAAATGTGCCATAGCAGACAAGACTCCTTAGCGTTTGCCCAGCAATCCTTGAGGCCGAAAGACCAGGATCAGGGCCATCAGTACAAACATGATCACATTTGAGGCGGGGGGCCATATCATGGTGGTGATTCCTTTGGTCAGCCCTACCAGAACTGCACCTAAGATGGCGCCGCCGAAACTCCCCATGCCACCTACCACGACCACAACAAAACTTCCCAGCAGGACCGTGTTGCCCAAATCGGGTTGGAGACTCCCGATGACGGGTCCTGCCAGGACCCCTGTGAGACCCGCCATCGCCGCACCAAAAGAAAAGATCATGGTAAAAACTCTCCGGATATTGATCCCCAGGAGGTTGGTCATCTCCCTGTCTTCTGTCCCCGCCCTGATAATAGACCCATATTTGGTTTTCTCCAGGAAAAGCCAAATCGCCAGCATGATAAGCGGGGTAACAATCAGGATGAAGAGACGGTATTTCGGGTAAAACATGAATCCCAGGTCTACGACCCCGCGCAAGATCTTGGGGGTTGGAAAGCTCATCGGCATGCTCCCCCATATAATAATGACCAGCTCCTGAATAATGAGGGTAAGACCAAAGGTAAGCAAGAGCTGGTAGGTGATATCTCGACTGTACATGGGCCTCAGCAGGAAAAACTCAATGACCATTCCGAGAAGTCCCACCACGATAGGAGCCAGAAGAAGGGCGATCCAAAAATTGGCCCCGCTGGCTCCCAACAGCCCTGTAAGCGTCAATATGAAGGTAAATGCCGAATAGGCACCCACCATATACATCACACCGTGGGCAAAATTGATCACATCCAGCATCCCGAAAATAATGGTCAGCCCCACGGCCAGAAGCCCAAGGACAATACCCCATACCAGACCGTTGAAAAGCTGACCAAGGAAAAGACTCATGCTCAATTCCATCGAAGTCTCCTTAAAATAGATAAGACCTCAGGGAACCTGCGCCCCCCGAGGTCTTTGTCATGGCTATTTATCGCAAGGGAGTTTCAGTTTCCATTTAACAGGATTTTGTTCGTAAGTCCTGTAGACCTCGCCTGATCCGATAATCTTCAGGTAATCGTCACTGTATTTCATCTCACCCGGCTGTTTGGCCAGACCCAACAGGAACGGATGAGCTACCTGATGATCAAAGGCACGGATCGTTTCTTTACCGGTCGGGCCATCATATTGGTGCCCCTCAAGAGCACAGATGACCTTGTTCACATCCGTGCTTCCGCACCGTTCCATCGCCTTAATGGTCTGCATGGCGCCTACATAGTTTGCTGCAACATAATAGGACGGAATCGTGTCATATTTTTTCTTAAATTTCTCAACAAGGCTCTTGGAAAAGGCGTTATCAAAGGTGTGCCACCAGTGGGAACCGACATACATACCTGCCAGGGCCTCAGCACCGATCCCTCTCAGCATCGTCAGACCGTCGGCGGGGATGAGGACCTTGGCCCTCTCTTTGGCGCCGAATTCAGCCGTCGCACGGGCGCACTTAATCAGCGGGGACCCATACAGGTTCAGCATGATCACGTCAGGCTTGGCCGATAAGGCCTTGGTAATGGCGCCGGAGTAATCGGACTCTTTCATGGGCGTGAACACATTGCCGATCATTTTGCCGCCCAGTTTTTCCACAACCGCCTTGGCCTCGTTATACATGTCCGTGCCCCAGGCATAATCCATGGTGATGCTAAAGAAGGTTTTGGCGTTGGGGAACAACTTCATAAACCCGGCAACCGATGACTGGGCAATGGCGTAATTGGAGCTGTCCCATCGGAAGGTGTAGCGATTGACCGTGCCGGCAGTAGTCAGCTTGGATGCCCACCCCTGGGTCCAGAAAAGGGTTTTAACGTCGTTGGCCACTTCCTCCATGGCCAACTGCACGGCCGAGGAACATCCGGACTGAACGAATACAGGGTGCTCCTGTTCCACCACTTCTCTAAACTTGCGAACACCTATGGCCGGCTTTAGTTGGGTGTCCCTTTTGACAAACTTGACTGTTTTCCCGAGCACCTTCCAGCCAACATCGTCGAGGGCAAGCTCTACAGCCTTTGCTCCTTCATCACCCGACGCGGCATAGGGACCGGAAAGGTCATCTACCGTGGCAAAGACAATCTCATCGGCTGCCGAAACGGTTGATAGGCTGAAACAAAGCGTAAACAGGGCAAAAAAAAGGGTAACAGACAAGACGATAACCTTTGGTCGACATGATTTTGTTTCCATTTTCTCCCTCCGTATGGGTTGCTGTTTCTGTTCGCAGTTCGAGCCAATTTTTCCTAAACCTTCTCCCTTTCTCATCCACCTCCCTTCTTATAAGGACAGTCTAAACGCTCAAGTATTTGTCCCGGATTTCCTGATTTCCGGCAAGTTCATCATTGCTGCCGGTGTATATAATCCTTCCCTGATCAATCACATAGTGTCTGTGGGCAATTTTTAACGTCATCTCCACGTTTTGTTCCACCAGGAGGATGGTGACCCCCTCCCTGCTCACACTGGCAATGGTCTCGGCAATGAGTTTGATAATGATCGGCGCCAGCCCTTCGCATGGCTCATCGAGAATGAGCAGCTTGGGGTTCCCCATCAAGGCCCGTGCAATCGACAGTATCTGCTGCTCCCCGCCAGAGAGCTGGAGACCCCGGTGGTGTCTTCGCTGACGAAGAATAGGGAAGAGTTCCCTTACCGATTCCAAATCCCATCGGCCCGTTCGTTGGGCCTGTATGGCGATGTTCAGATTCTCATCCACTGTCAACGTCGTAAAGATCCTTCGGTCTTCCGGGACCATCCCTATACCCAAACGGACGATCTCAAATGGGT